>JAFWRV010000359.1 GCA_017519685.1 Clostridia bacterium | reverse complement strand
TCACAACGCAGGCTATACCGCTATCAGCTCTCACCGTTCCGGCGAGACCGCAGATACCACCATCGCAGATCTTGCAGTAGCACTTAACACCTGCCAGATCAAGACCGGCGCTCCCAGCAGAAGTGAAAGAGTCGCGAAGTACAATCAGCTTATCAGAATCGAAGAAGCGCTCGGCGACAGCGCCGTATATCCCGGCTTCGGAGCATTCAACAGAAAATAATAAGTATTTAAAACAGATTCAGGCAGGTCGTTTGACCTGCCTGATTTTTGTTTATTAGATTGCACCGTAACAATTACGCGTCTGTTGAAGTCGCCTCGGCGGCTTTCTCGTGAGTGTAGCCGACAAAGCAGTCCTGATTGATTGAGTGCCAGAGAACCCAGACATCTTTGCCTTCCATATAATATGAATCATTGACAAGCTTGTCCTCGCCCGCGGCTCTGACAAATCCGATTTGCTTGAGACCCTGAACGAAAAGGTTTGCCTGGTCTTCCGTTTTGAATGTGACTCTGTTTCCGGTCTTGAGTTCTTCTCTCGGCGCGGTGTACTTTGTGAGCTGACCCTGAACAAAGCCGGTTGCCCACCAGTATGTGTCGTAAGGTCTGGTGAAGAGCTTTTTATAAGTGCCGTTTCCTCCGCGGCAGTAGTAGCAGTCAAGCTGCATTTTGAGCCAGTCCTCTTTATCCGCGCAGTTGAAATGGTTGATATCTCCGACTTCACCCGTATAGTCCTCCGGCTCGCAGGTGTAAAGACCGATTTCCGCTCCTATCAGATGGAAGGTGTACTGACCTTTCCAGAGCTGAACCATCCAGATTTTGTCCTCATACTCGAAACGCACGCGGACCTGGTCAATATACATCATAACCACCGGCGCCCATTTGTCATAAACTTCGTTGTAGCCGACATCTTTCTGCCAGCAGTCTTTATCGTCACAGTAATAGTATCCGTCCTCCGAATATCTGTAACCGAGGAAGGACTGCTTTGCGTCTTTGCCGAGCAAATCATGTATGCTGAATTTCTTGCCCGATGATTTTACGGCATTTGTCTGCTGCATGACTTCCGTTACGGCTTCAGCGGCCGTCACAGCTTTTTGAGTCGCCGCGACTGCTGCGGAGGTTGTCTTTTTTATATCGCTGATTAATCTTGTGCCCGTAACGCTTATCTGAGCCGCGTTTGTTGTGGCGGTGACGGAGTTTTCTTCACGGCCGCGGACAGCTGACGTTTCCTTTTCCGCCTCTTGTGCGGGTTCCCCGGCAATTATACCGGCTGTTACCGGAATAGCGGGATTGTAACTGTGTTTCTTGAGCAATGAGGCAGTCGAGCCGCAAGCTCCGATAATCATTATTGCGCAGGCGGTAACTGCGATAATCTCCTTTTTCATTGATCTTTACCTCCGTGTTTCCCGAATTATGTCCGCTTTTGAGCGGCTTCATTGGTATATACACGCAAGCGAAGAATGTGTTACGGAAAATTCGCAAATTTTCATAAAAAAAACGGCAGGTTCATTGAACCTGCCGTAAAAAGTGTATCAGTTGGCTGCGTTGGGAGTTTCCTGCTGATTTCCCGTGGGAGCGGGAGCCTGTGTTGAGGGGGCTTCCGTTGAGGGAGCGAGTGTTGAGGGAGCGGTTGTGGGAGCGGTTGTGGGAGCGGTTGTAGTCGGAGCAGCCGTTGTGGGAGCGGTTGTTGAAGGAGCGGCTGTGGTTGAAACCTTGGCTGTTGTGCTGTTGTGCTCATATCCGACGAAGCAGTCGTGATGTTTTGAGTACCAGAGTACCCAAACATCCTTGCCGTTCATATAGTATGAATCGTTGACAAGCTTGTCAGCGCTCGCGGCTCTGACAAATCCGCTCTGCTTAAGACCCTGAACGAAAAGGTTTGCCTGGTCTTCTGATTTGAATGTGACTCTGTTTCTGGTCTTGAGTTCGGTTCTGGGGTTGGTATATTTGGTAAGCTGACCCTTGACAAAGCCTGTTGCCCACCAATATGTATCATAAGGTCTTGTGAATATCTTCTTGTATGTGCCTTTGCCGCCTTTGCAGAAGTAGCAGTCAAGCTGCATCTTGAGCCAGTCGGATTTGTCTGCGCAGTGGAAATGGTTGATATCTCCGGTTTCGCCCTTATAAGCGTTGAGGTCGCAGGTGTAAAGACCGATTTCGGCACCGATAAGAAGATAGCCGTACTGACCTTTCCAGAGCTGTACCATCCAGTTCTTTCCGCCGTACTGGAAGCGGATACGGATCTGGTCGATATACATGGCGGCAACGGGAGCCCACTTGTCGTAAACTTCGTTGTAGCCGACATCTTTCTGCCAGCAGTCTTTGTCGTCGCAGTAGTAGTAGCCGTCGCTTGAGTATCTGTAACCGAGGAAGGACTGCTGTGCGTTGTCGCCGATTGCATCCTTAACAATACCGCTTACGGATTCATTGGCTTTTGTTGTTTTGGCTGCCTTTTTGGTGGTAGCGTTGTTGGCTGCCGCTTTTTTGGTTGTCGCAACGGTTCTTCTGGTGGTTCTCACAGCCGCGACTGTTGTCTTTTTGACATTCTTAAGAATGTTATCGATTAAGCCGCCTTCGGTGGTCTGTTCCTGGGTTGTGCTGTTTTCGGTTGAAGGCATAGTGAAATCTGCGGGCACTTCGTTTGCTTCTTCATAGGTCGCATTCACTTCGGTGGGAGTTTCGGGAGCTTTTGCCATATTACGGTTTCTGATAACTGCGACGCCCGCTCCGCATCCGCCGATTACAAGAATTGCGCAAGCTGCGATGAGAATGATTTTCTTTTTCATACTTTATCCTCCATATATAACTTATCTGACATCCTGCCAGACGAAAATTAAATCCTTGCCGTATCTCTTGAGAGTATCCTTGACTGTGGGATCAAAATCGGAAACGTTTTTGAATCCGTTTTTAATCATGGCGTTCTGAACCGCCTTTGCCTGAGTTTCATCCTTGAAGGTTATTCTGGAGAGAATTCTGAGAGGGGATGAATCCCTTCTGTTTTTGAGCTGGCCGTCAACATATCCTGTTTCCCACCAGTGCTTTGCATACTTTCTTGTAAGCTGCGCGCGGTAAACGCCGTCGTCAAATTCATCCCAGAGGACCGTCATTTCCATATAGAGCCAGTCGTCTTCATCGGCGCAGTTGTAATGACCGATCGCGGATGTCGAGTTGATGGGTCTTGTATAAAGGCCGACCTCGCCGCCGACGGTTCCGATATCACCGGAAATGTACTGACCTTTCCAGATCTGGAGCATATACGCTTTATTATCGTAATTGAATTTGATTCTTGATGTTTCAATGCTGAAATCTATAAGCTTTGCTCCCTCGTCATAGAGAACATTGTAGCCGAATTTTCTCTGTGTGCAGTTGGGACTTGTGTCATCATTGAAGATAAAGCCCTTTGTACCGATTGTATCATAGCCCATTCTGTAAAGACCGGCGAAATACATATCATCGGGAAGGTCGGTGTTCGCGGTAGCGGCAGCGACCGATTTGACTGACGCCGCGCTTGATTTGGAGAGCTCGTCTTCATTGAGAACGGGAACGGTCGCGTCCTCGACAACAACTGTTGAAGTCGCGGCGGTAGTCGGCTTTGTCGTTTTTTCAGTCGCCTTGGCGGTTGTTGAAATAGCGGAGGTTATTTTCTCCTGAACATTTCCGATGATTGTGTCAACCTTGAGGGGGACACTTGTGGCAACGGAAGTGGTCGTAGTGATTTCCTGAAATGTGGTAGGCGCTGTCGTTGTGTAATAATAGCTGTAATTTGATGTGGAGCTTTCCGATGTCTCAAAATCGGCAATGGTGTTGTAATCAACACTGTTTTCATCCGCGTGGTCGGTGGGATTGACGGAAACTCCGGGAGCTTTCGAAGCCCTGAAACCGAGCACGCCGATTACTGCGACAAGACATACCGCTATGACAGCCGTGGCAATAACCGTTGCGTTGATGCCCTTTTTCATGGAATATTCCTCCTTATATAAAAGTGTTTATTAACAGTCTGGTGGAGATGGCGGTAATCGAAACCGCGTCCGGAAAACCTTCGCAGGGACTTTCTACGAGTGTATTTCACCATTTGTCATTCCCTCCGTCATACGCCGGTAAACGGGCTTATGATTTCAGTAGACAGGTTGTTCATGACGGGCTACCCGCCGTTACCCGTTCACGTTCACTGCTAATCGACGCCTCATACGCGGCCGCAGTCCTCCGCGCAGAGACGGCTGCTTAATTAAGCAGCAAGAGCAACTTTAGTGTTGTCGTTTAAATTTAAAGTTTGCGGCTTTTAAAGCGGTTCCGCGCCGCTACTCGCTTATCCGGGTTCGGATTCCCCGTCGAAATCCTTTCATCCCCATATATTATTGACGCATACCGCGTTCAATTTTTCTTTCGGCTTCCTTCTGAGCCGCCGCTTCACGCTTGTCATAAAGTTTTTTACCTTTGCAAAGGCCTATTTCGAGTTTGGCGCGGCCGTTTTTAAAATAAACGGTCAGCGGTATAACGGTAAGACCTTCCTGCTTTATTTTCGCGTAAAGCTGTTTGATTTCCTTTTTGTGCATCAGCAGTTTTTTCTCACGCATCGGGTCGCGGTTGAAAATATTGCCCTGCTCATAAGGACTTATGTGCATACCCATGGCGAAGATTTCGCCGTTTCTGACATGACACCAGGAATCCTTGAGATTTATCTTTCCGGCTCTGACGGATTTGACCTCCGTGCCGAAAAGCTCGATTCCCGCTTCATATTTTTCAAGAATGAAGTAGTCGTGATATGCTTTTTTGTTTTGTGCGACGGGCTTTATGCCCTCGTTTTTGCTCATATTCATCCTTTCAGTCAAAGAAGAATAACATATATCTGTAAAAAAATAAAGAAGAATTGTTGCAATTAAATAAAAAGTTCACAAATTATTAACAAATAAGTGTGGTTTTATCTGCCTTTTTTGCCCTGATTCCTGCCCGCGGGGCGGGATTTCGCGTAATTTCCGCGGAGAGATATCGCGTTTCTCTTTTCTTCTTTCTTCTGTTTTTCTCTTTTTGCCGCTGCCGCTCTCTTTGCTTTGACCTTG
>JAFWRV010000358.1 GCA_017519685.1 Clostridia bacterium | reverse complement strand
TTGGGCGGGTGGTCGTAAAACAGTATTGGTTTTCGCGGAAAACTGAAACCGCAGAGCTTTGTCAGATTTGCTTACCATACACAAAGTATGCTTTCGCAAATCTTCCTTGCTCTGCGGCTTATTTTTCACGAGAAAACTGCTTCGCACCTCAAAAAGATGGAATTTGAGCATATTTGCAGGATATGACGACGAGGAATACTTGACTGTATTCCGAGGAGGAATGCCTGCACAAGATGCCAAATTACGCTTTTTGCGGCATTACTGTTTTAAGACCATCCGCCCTTACGGTGAGGCGGAATTTTTTTACATCTTTTAATAATGTTTTGCATATTCCGAATCAGCCGAAACAGGCGATTATAATTCACATAAAAAGTTTTTTAAATTATTATTTCATTTTCAGGAAATATGTGTTAATATATAGAAAAAATTAACCGGAGGCAGATTTATGAAAAAAATATTCGCGCTTATTCTCGCTCTCTCACTTGTTTTCACTCTTGCCGCCTGCGGCAGCGACAGTGACGGTGAAACCGTAACACAGACAGAAACCGAAACCGTAGCCGACATAACGGAAACAGTTTCCGAAACCGAAGCCGAAACAGAAACGGCAACGCCCGATTCCGTAAAGGAAGAAAGCACAACCGCCGAAAGCAAACCCGCGACAGAAGCGGATGTCGCCTCGGAAACGGATGAAAAAGAAGACAAGCTTCCCTCCACAAAGGCGGAAATACTTGCCGAATACACAAGAATCATGAATCAGGCAAAAAAAGACAAGCCCGGTTTCTCGAAGGTTGAATATCAGGAACTCCCCGAGGAAGGCAGAGTCGTTACCGACGGCGAGGGGGCGGTCAACGCCGCGCTCGGTGTCGCCGCGAACTTTATGACCGATAAGGAAAAAGCGGAAAAAGAACCCTTTGTCGCCGAAAAGGGCGGAGATATGAACGAGTTCCCCATCCGCAACTGTCCTTCGGGATGCCTTCTTACCGATACGGATTTCCTCAAATCAGCGAAATGCGAGGAGCTTTCAAACGGCAACCGCAAGATTACGCTCGTTCTCAAAAGCGAGACAAATCCCGAGCCCGTTATTTCGGGAACAAACAAGACTCAGAGCAAGACCGGCAGTATTCTCAGCCCCGTTTCAAAGGCCGAAATCGATGAAACTCTCAACGGCAGCGTTGTTTCCGCAGTCGGCAAGGATATTACATATCAGCTTACCTATCACGACTGCGTGGTTGAGCTCACTTATAACCCCGAAACCGGCAGAATCGTTCAGTTCCATCAGATTACCAGAACTTCCATAAAAGGATCGGCAAAGGTTCTCGGCGTATTCCATCTCGCCGTTGAAAATACAGAACTTATTGACTACCTCACCATAAGCAAATTCGTTTATTAAGCATTTCGGAAGGGGTATATTATGGGCAACCTTCTTGACAGATATTCCGGCAAAATCATGCGCACGGCGTTTTCCGCCGTAAGCGTTGAGGAGCCCGACGCCGGCACTCCGATAGAGCGCGATGAAAATGCCCTCGCGGTTTTTGCCGTCTGGGGCGACCCTCAGATTTCTTCTCTTTCACCGCTTCGCACGGCGCGTCTTTCAGCCGCCTGCCGCGATATAGGCAACACACGGGGAACGCTTGATTCGCTTATCATCCTCGGCGATGTCACGGAATTCGGCAGAGAATGCGAATATGAAATGACCGCGGAGCTTCTCAACTCCGTTTCGGATAAATTCAGCACGTTTTTCGCCGTTCCCGGAAATCACGATGTGCGTATGCGCGGATATCACAAGCAGCTCAGAAAATTCAACAGCTTTGTCAGAAGCGTCAGAAACGGCGTAACGGGCAGCGACGAAAGATACTGGTTCTCCCGCGATATGAACGGATGCAAGTTCATTATGATGGGAACAGACGCCGCGACCTTCGAGGGCGCTTATCTCAACAGCCGTCAGCTCGCCTGGCTTGACAGAGAGATTTCCGATGCCGAAAAGAAAGGTCAGCCCGCCTTCGTTTTCAATCATCAGACTCTGAAAAACACCAACGGACTTCCTTTGACCTGGCTCGGCAAGGGCAACTGGCGCGGCACGGTCGGCTGGCAGAATGACAAGCTTCTCGGAATTTTCGAGCGTCATAACAATGTTATTTTCATTACCGGCCACCTTCATTACGGAATCAGCCGTTATAACTATGAGGACTGCGGCTGTTTCAAGGCGCTCTCGCTCCCGACTGTCGGAGTTGTCAACCACGGGGATTTCAGCGAAAACTCCCAGGGATATGTGATTTTTCTCTATGAGGACAGAATCGAGCTCAGGGCGCGTCTTCACGGAAAGGGCATATATGTTGACGAATCCGTTCCCGGCGCGAAAGTAATAATACCGAGATAATGACAAAAATATAACATCCGATAAAGACGACATCCTCCGCCGAAGCGGAGGATGTCTGTTTATATTACGTTATTTATTCACCCTTTTTTAAGTCGTCACGGATAAAATGAGTCCACGCGTGTTCTTCCTGTTCCGGAAGACCGTATTTTTCTTTTCCGAGAGCGATACTCTTCATCAGGAAAATCATATTTCTCGCAAGCACGCGCACGGTGAACAGTCCTTCGGCGTCATAAGCCGCTTCTCCGGGCTCGCGGCCGTGAACGCTGTTCCAGTAACGGCTCGACGCCACCGGCATTCCCGAAATGGTGAAATATTTGTTGATTTCGTCAAAGGTTGCCGAAAGTCCGCCACGCCTCGCGACAGCCACGCAGGCGCCGACCTTCATCGTTTTATCGGCGTGATTGCTGAAAAACAGGCGGTCGAGAAGCGCCACGACAGTCGCGTTCGCCGAGGCGTAATAAACAGGCGTTCCGACAACGAGACCGTCCGCCTGCGCGAGCAGCTCGGCAGTTTTATTCACCTCATCGTCAAAGACGCATTTCCCCGTGCTGCCGCACGAGCCGCAGGCGACGCATCCTCTGATGACCTTGTTCCCGATGTGAAGAATATCTGTTTCGACTCCCTCTTTTTCAAACTCCTTCACCATCTCGCCCAGAGCGATGGCGGTGTTTCCGTTTTTATGGGGCGAGCCGTTAATAATAAGAACTTTCATTTTGTCTCCCTTTCTGCGATGCAGTATTATGTTTTACTGATTTAAACAATAACACGGCGGCGAGCTTCTTGTCAACTTGCCGGGAAGATTTTTTCCCGATAAACCGTTTTTAATAAAATATTATTATATTCCTCTTGCAGGCCTGAGAAATATGAGATATACTGAAAAGCACAAAAATAAGGAGGGAATAATATGAGCCCTTTTCTGAACCGTTTTCTGTCTGTACTCCTGAGCATCATTGTGCCGCTTAATATGTGGATGTCTTTTCATCCGGCAGCGAAAATCGACCCTCAGGTCAGGACCGTTCTCGAAAAGACCGACGGCTTCATCAAAGGAGTCTGTCACACCGAACAGCAGTATGACCTTCTGTCCGAAGCCCACATCGGCTGGACAAGGCTGGACATTCCTTTTCCGTTTGACGCCGACGGTAACCTTGATTGGTATTATCAGTATTGCAAAGCGGAAATGCAGGACTATGCCGATCACGGAATAAAGGTGTTCGCGGTCACTCCCACTCCCGATGACTATATACGCAACGGGCTCGACCCGCGCGATCCGGAGTCAAAGGAAAAAATTCAGGAGGTTGCCCGGTTCTATGTCAATGACCTTAAAGGAATCGCGGGCGCTTTCCAGATTTCAAACGAAGTCGGCGTTGACCGTTTCACGCTTCCTCTGACGATTAAAGAAGCCGTCGATTTTATCGGTATGCAGGCGCAGGCAATGTATGAGGAAACCCGCGATACCGATATTATTATCGGCTATAACATAGCCAGCCCCGAGGCGGCTCTCCGTATGCTGAAATACAACGACTATCTTGACTATGTGGGGCTTGACGCTTATTTCGGATGCTTCGAGGAATTCATACACGACATCAATCTCTATCAGGTGCTTCTCGGTTTAATCCGCATGGTCACTCAAAAACCGCTGATACTCTGTGAATTCGGCTATATCGGATACGGAAAAGCGCTGACAGAGGAAGAAAAAGCGGAAGTTCTCAGGTCATACGGCTATAATTCCAAAGAAGAAGCGATAGCGGATATGGATAATTTCATTGACAAGCTGCCCGAGAGAATCGGCGCAGAAATGAGAGAGCTCTATCCCGACGCTTCAAACGAGGAATACGGGGAAATGATATTCAACGGCGAATACACCAATCATTTCTACTGCGCCCTTCCCGCCGACTGCAAGCTTAACGGCTATGAACACACACCCGAGGGGCAGGCGAAGTTCTATTCCGACCTCATACCCAAACTGCGCAATCTCGATTACCTTGTCGGCGCCGTTGTCTATTGCTGGAAAGACAGTGAGAAATGCTATGTCTGCGGGCAGGAAACATGCCCCGTTGAAACCGGCTGGGGACTCATTGACGGTCACGGCGAGCCGAAGCCCTCATATTACGCGGTCAAAAAGGGATTTGAAAACTGAATTTCACATAAAAACAGCGGCATTTTGCATGCCGCTGTTTTTCATCTTATTCAAAGCATTTGAGTACCCCGGCGCCTTTTCTCACAAAGGCGGCAAATTCGTTTAACTTCACATTGATTTCACAGAATCCTTTAGTGTATGTTTCACCGCTTTTTGTGAGAATCCATTCGCCCTCCGGCAGATAAACGCGCTTGACGGTCTGTCCCTTATGCACAACCGGAGCGAATAATATATCGTCGCCGAACATGTATTCCTCGCCGAGCGAATAGCAGTTTTCATCCTCCGGATAATCGAAGAACACGGGCCGCATAACGGGTATTCCTTTTTCGGACGCGATTTTCATGCTCCTGCCTATATAAGGTCTGAGTCTTTCGCGCAGAAGAATAAGGTCCTTCAGGATTTCATAATTTTCATCGCCGAAGCTCCAGATTTCATTCGGCGCTCCGCTCGGTTCTTTCACATTGCGCTTTATTGCCCCGATTCTGTTTCGAGAGCCGTGAAGGCGCATAACGGGCGAAAAAACTCCGTACTGGAACCAGCGGACTATAAGCTCGCGGAATTCCTCGCTCATTGTGTCGCCGCCGTAAAATCCGCCTATATCGGTATTCCACCAGGGAATTCCGCAAAGCGACATATTCAGCCCCGCCTTGACCTGGTCGGCAAGGGACTCGAAGGTTGACGGGATGTCTCCGCTCCAGACCAGGGAGCCGAATTTCTGACTGCCGGGATAGGCGCACCTTGTAAGTGTTACGGGTTCTTCGCCGCTTATAGATTTCATCCCCTCATAAGCCATCATTGAATAATAGTAGGGATAAATCAGACCGACCTCATCGCCCCTGCCGATACTGAAAACAAGGTTGCCGAAATTCTCGGGATGGATTTCGGGCTCCGCCTCGTCAAACCACAGCAAGTCAACGCCTTTATCAATATAGTTCTTCTTTATCTCGGAAAAAACAAATTCGCGCGTTGCGGGATTTGTGACATCGATTTCCGCCTGAGGTCCGTAAAAATCAAACACCCTGTTGCTGCCTTCAACGGTATCGATAAGCATACCGTTTTTAAGCATATAATCGTAGTTCACGCTGTTTTCATTGATTGTCGGCCAGACAGATACCGCGAGTCTGATATTCATTTCATGCAGTTCATCCGCCATCGCTTTCACATCCGGCCAGTAAACGGGGTCAAATCTGTAATCCCCCTGCTCCGTCCAGTGAAAGTAATCGCAGACAATAACGCTCAGAGGAATGTTTTCCCTGTGATATCGGCGCGCGACCTCAAGCAGCTCCTCCTGCGTTTCATATCTCAGACGGCTCTGCCAGAAACCCGTCGCCCAGTCCGGCATAACGGGAGCGTGACCCGTAAGGTCCGCAAGAGTTTCGCTCACCTCACGGGGAGAGCCGCCGATTACGACATAGTCAATCTTTTTTGAGGCGTAAGCGCTCCAACGGGTACGGTTGCCCGAAAGCTCAACGTTCCCGACTGCGGGATTGTTCCATAAAAATCCGTAACCGAGCGAAGAATAAACAAACGGAACGGTGCATTTCGCGTTTACCTGCCTTAAATCAAAGGAGCAGCCCTTCAGGTCAAAATGTCCGCTCGCCTCATGGCCGAGGCCGTAGAAGCGCTCGCTTTCATCCGCTTTGAATGTTACTCTCAGATAATAGGTGTCATCCCTGACTTTTTCATAATGACGGAATCCGCTCTCAAACGTAAGCTCCGGCTTTTCCTCAAGGATAACCCGTCCGTTTTTATAAAACGTCACCTTTCCGCTGCGCTCAAGTCTGACGGATAAACCGTCAACGGTCATCGTGACGCTTTTTTCGCTGTCCGTTATTTCGCATCCGCGCTCGCACGGCATCAGCGTGTAATTCTCATCAATCGCTTTTCCGCCCGGAAACGCCTCAAAACGAATCGCGTTTTTTCCGCAGGGAGTAATCCTTACAAGGTCCTCACTGCGCCGAAACAGAATTCTTCCGCCCGTTATATCAGTATTATTCATGTTATTACCGCCTTTTCATAAATCGATTTATTATATCACACGGATTAACAAAAGTACAGACGCGGAAAAATCAATGATTTTGCTATTGATTAATCAGAGATAATTATATATAATATGATATTATAGTGTTTATTTTCAACAAATCTGCATACGGTACTTATTATGAAAAAATATGACATCCTGGACCTGACAAAATATATATTATCATTTTTTATCGTGGCGATTCATGCGGAGATTTTTCCGATGATTCTGTACCCGTGGCTGAGAATTGCAGTTCCCGCGTACTTTATGATTTCATCGTTCCTTTTGTTTTCGAGAATCAACGCAGACCCGGAACACAGAGCCGCCATTGTTAAGAAATCCGTTATCAGACTGGTTAAGCTTTATCTTTTCT
>JAFWRV010000357.1 GCA_017519685.1 Clostridia bacterium | reverse complement strand
TTAAGAGGAAAAAAAGTCAATGTCTGGGTGGCGGAGCATCAGAACGCGAAGATGCTCTCGAAAAAAATCCCGATGGTATCCCTCGGATTCAAAAACACCACTCATAAGCATAAATTCTCGGAGTATGAAACCTATTACGCCCAGCCGACCTTCATCAGCAGCCGCAAGTATTATTTCCATTCTCTGACCACGGCAAGAAGCGAGTTTGATTTTTCCGATCCCGCAAAACACGTTCTCAAATTTGACAGCGTTGACGGATTCTTTATCGGATTCGGCGATACCTTTGAGGAGCTGCTCGGAGACCTTTCGGCGCTGCTCGGCAGACAGCCGGCTCTTCCCGACTGGGTTTATGACGGGGCAATCCTCGGCATACAGGGCGGCACCGAAATAATGAAGTCAAAGATTGACAACTGCCTCGCCCACGGCATGAAGGTAAACGCCGCCTGGATTCAGGACTGGGAGGGAAGGCGTATAACCGCCTTCGGAAAACACCTTTACTGGAACTGGGAATGGGACAGGGAGCTTTATCCCGGCCTTGACAGAGCAATAGCTGAACTCAGGGAAAAGGACATCCGAGTTCTCGGTTACTGCAATCCTTTCCTCGCGATTGAAAAACCGCTTTATAAAGAGGCGTCCGAAAAGGGCTACTGCGTCAAAAACGCGCAGGGCGAGGATTATTATGTGACAATCACGACCTTCCCCGCGGCGATGGTTGACCTGACAAATCCCGACGCGTGGGAGTGGCTTAAAGACATCATCAAAAAGAATATGATTGAATTCGGGCTTTCCGGATGGATGGCGGACTTCGGCGAATACCTGCCGACCGACTGTGTGCTTCACAGCGGCGAGAGCGCCGAGCTGGCGCACAACACCTGGCCGTCAAGATGGGCAAAGCTCAACCGCGAG
Source organism: Clostridia bacterium (assembly GCA_017519685.1). GTDB lineage: Bacteria > Bacillota > Clostridia > Oscillospirales > Acutalibacteraceae > CAG-177. The sequence goes on along the minus strand of JAFWRV010000357.1, from coordinate 9,087 downwards.
GCAATCGAGGAGAGCGGAAAGCTCGGCGAGATAATGTTCTTCACGAGAGCGGGATTCTCCGAAACACCCGCGTATTCGACAATGATGTGGAACGGCGACAACCATGTTGACTTCTCGCTTGACAACGGTCTGCCGTCGGTTATCCCGGCGATGCTTTCGCTGACGTGCAGCGGTTTCGGTCTCAGCCATTCCGATATCGGCGGTTACACCACCTTCGGCAAGATGTGCAGAAGCGAGGAAACCTATATGCGCTGGTGCGAGATGAATACCTTCTCGCCCGTTATGAGAAGTCACGAGGGAAACAATCCCGACCTCAACGCGCAGTTTGACGCGAGCGAGGAAGTGATTAAACATCAGAGCGTAATGAGCAGAATTCACACCGCGCTCAAGCCCTATATCAAGGACGCGGTTGAGTATAACGCCGAAACCGGAGTCGGAGTCGTAAGACCGCTTTTCTTCTACTATAACGAAGAAAAGGCTTTCAGCGAAATGTATGAATATCTGCTCGGACGCGATATTCTGGTCGCTCCGGTAATAAGACCGGGCGTGACAAAGAGAGAGGTTTATCTTCCCTCAGACGAGTGGGTGGAATTTTTCACCGGAAAGGAATACACCGGCGGAACTTACACGGTTGACGCGCCGGTAGGCAGAATCCCCGTATTTTACAGAAAAAACGCATCTGAAAAGGTGCTTGAAACAATAAAAACAGCTTTGGAGGCAAAACAATGAAATACTTTCTTGACAGCGCGAAAATCGATGAAATCAGAGAAGCGTACGACACTTTCGGAATTGACGGAATCACGACAAATCCGAATCATATAATGAACAGCGGCAAGCCGTTCTACACCGTTATCGGCGAGCTTGCGGATTTCGTAAAGGAAAAAGGCATTGAGGGCTGGGATGTTTTCCCGATTTCAGTTGAAATCAATCCCCATCTTGACGACGCGGACGAAATGGTCGCAATGGCTGAGAAAATCTCGGCAATGTGCAAAAACTTCGTAATCAAGATTCCCTGCACCGAAGCGGGTATCGCCGCGGCGAGAAGACTTGAGATGAAGGGCATCCGCACCAATCTCACGCTTGTTTTCTCACCCTCGCAGGCGCTTATTGCCGCGAAGAACAATTCACTCTTTGTTTCTCCTTTCATCGGCTGGAAGGAGAACAGCGGTGAGGACTGCAAGCAGTATATCGCCGATATAGTTGAGATTTACGCGAATTACGGCTACCTCGGAAATACCGAGATTATCTGCGCCGCGGTCAGAAACGGCAAGCAGATAGTTGACTGCGCGGTAGCGGGCGCCGATATAGTCACCGCGGGACTTCAGGTGTTCAAGGACAGCTTCTATCATCCGTTCACCGATTACGGTCTGGCAAGATTCCAGGCGGCGTGGGACAAGACAATCACGGAGGAATAATTATGAAAATCGGTTTTATCGGACTCGGCATCATGGGTGAGTCCATGTGCGAAAACATAATAAAGAAGCATGACGATAAGGTTTATGTCAGCGATCTCAACAGAGCGCAGGTTGAAAAGCTTGCCGCTTTGGGCGGAATCGCCTGCGAGGACAATATCGAAGTGGCGAAAAACGCGGATATGATAATCACGATGGTTCCGAAATCGGAGCACGTGAAAAGTGTTTATACAAGTCTGCTTCCCTATATTGACAGCACCAAAATCTGTGTTGATATGAGCACTATTGACCCGTCGGTTTCGCTTGAGTGCGCGGCAATGATAAAAGAAAAAGGCGGTCAGTTCGCCGACTGCCCCGTCGTCAAGTCAAAGCCCGCCGCAATCAACGCGACACTCGGAATCCTTGTCGGATGCGACGAGGAGATATATCCGGTTCTTGAGCCGGTTATGAAATATATGGGCTGCAATGTTATACGCATGGGCGGCAACGGAATGGGCATAACAATGAAAATCTGCCATAACACGCTTGTTGCCGAAATACAGAACGGTGTCAACGAAACGCTCGGTCTCGCGAGAAAGCTCGGCATTTCAATTGACGATTTCGCGACTGCCGTTTCATACGGCGGAGCCCAGAATTTCTATCTTGATTCCCAGAAGGAGAATCTCAAAAACGAGAACTGGACAACAGCGTTCTCGCTTGAAAACGAAAACAAGGACCTCGGAATAGCGCACCGTCTTTCCGAGCAGGAGAATTTCCCGATGCCCGGTCTTGAGAACTGCATCAATGTTTACAAACGCGGTATGGATAAGGGAATGGGCAAGCAGGATTTCAGAACAACCTATAAAATCGTAAACGAAAAATAAAGGAAGTTACAGTTATGGATTTCAAATCCGCATATATACCGATAGGGGTCGGAACATATCATCTTGAAAGCGCGCAGAACGAGTTTGACAAAAGCGTGAAACTGCTCAGGAGCATTGATGAGAATGTATCCGTTCCCGCGGAAATGCTTTTAAGCATAGATAAACTCAGGGCGTATATTTCTTCTGTTGAGCCGGACCTCGTCATAGTTCAGAATCTGACATTCGCCAACGGAGCTTATATGAGCGAAATACTTCACGCCTTTGACTGCCCCGTTATTCTCTGGACTCTGCGTGAGCCGGTTATCGACGGCACCCGTCTGCGCCTGAACTCCCTGACGGGAGCGTTTTCCGCCGCAAACGCCGCGATGGGATTCGGCAGGAGATTCGTTTATGTTTTCGGCTCTCCCGACGAAAAAGACACGGCGGAAAAAATCGCCTGCGCGGTTTCCGCGGCAAAGGTTAAAAAGGCGATGAATTCCCTTCATCTGCTCCAGGTCGGCCACACCCCGCAGGGCTTCGGCTTCGGCAGGGCGCTCGACATTGATATGCTGAAATATTTCGGAGTCACGGTCGAGTCAATTGAGGCGAGGGAACTTATTGAAAAGGCAAAGTCATTCTCCGACGGGGATGTCGCTCCCTATCTTGAGGACGCAAAGAAAAGAATCTGCTCCCTTGACAGCATAGACAGCAAAAACGTCCGTGATTTCGCGAGACTTTATAAAGCGTATTCCGATTATGTCAAAGAGAACAATATCGGAGCGCTCGCGAGCAGATGCTGGCCCGATTTCTTCACCTCTTTCGGCACACCCGTCTGCTCTGTTCTCGGAATTCTCAATGACCTCGGAATACCGAGCGCCTGCGAAGCGGATTCCTACGGCGCTCTGTCAATGTATATCGCTTCGTTCTTTGCCGGAGGCAGCGTTTTCTTCGGAGATCCGGTTTCCCTCGACGAAAAAGAGAACACGCTCACATTCTGGCACTGCGGTATGGCTCCCTGCTCGCTCGCGAGAGAGGACACGGGCGCCTGCGCGGGAGTTCACTGCAACCGCAAGATAGGACCCACGCTTGAATTCGGATGCAAAGAATCCGATTACGCGACAATATTCAGAATCGGCCGTCTTCCCGACGGAAGCTTCCGTATGTTCGCGGCAAAGGGCAGAGTACCCGACAAGCCGAAACAGTTTTACGGAACATCAATCGTTGTTGAAACCGAAAACCCCGTGCGTGAGATGGTTGAAAAGGCGGTCGGCGACGGCTGGGAGCCGCATTTCGCGGTAGCCCCGGCGGATATTTACGGGGAAATCAGGGCGCTCGGCACGATGCTCGGAATTGAGGTCTGCGAATTCTGATGATTAAGGACGCGCTGTTTCTTGTTGTTGTATTTCTGACGAATGCTATACAGTGTATAACGGGTTTTGCGGGAACGGTACTTGCTATGCCGTTTTCGATAAAACTGCTGGGATATGACATCGCGAAGCCGATACTCAACGTGCTCGGACTGCTTGCCTCGGTCTGGGTGGTATGCTTTAATTTCAAAAAGATAAACGTTAAAGAGCTTATAAAAATCGTGGCGGTTATGACAGCCGGTATGGTCGGCGGCATATTTCTGAAAAAGTGTTTTGACGGAAATCCCGGCCTGCTCTATAAGCTGCTCGGTCTTATTGTAATTGTCTTTTCGGTTGTGTTCGCCGTGAAATTCTATATGAAAAAAGAGGATAAGGAAATGAGCGGCTTCGTTGCCTATCCTCTGCTGATTGTTTCGGGAGTCGTTCACGGAATGTTTGTCTGCGGCGGACCTCTGCTCGTAACCTACGCAAACGCAAAGTTAAAGGACAAGGATGAATTCAGAGCCACGCTTTCCGCGTCATGGATTCTTCTCAACGGAATTATCGCCGTTACCGATTTTTATGACGGCCTGTTTACCGTGCCGACTCTTAAACTTCTCGCGGTTTCCGTCGCGGTGCTTGCCGCGGCTCTGGTCGCCGGAAATCTTGTCTATAAAAAACTCAGCCGCAATGTTTTTCTTCAGCTTACCTACATTCTTATGTTCATAAGCGGAGTTTCCCTGCTTATCAAATGACGGAAGGAGATATATATGGAAAACACGAAAACCTACGGCATTAAACTAAAGGATAAAATCGGTTACGCGCTCGGAGACGCGGGCGGTCTGCTCACGTTCTCGCTCATCGGCGCGTTTCAGAATAAATTCTACACAGACGCTCTCGGGCTCGACCCGAAAAAAATCGTTGTGCTCATCCTCATCGCAAGAGTATGGGACGCAATCAACGACCCGCTCTGGGGAGCGTTCATCCAGTCGAGAAAGCCGAATCCGAAAGGACAGTTCCGTCCCTGGATAATCGGATTTTCGATTCCGCTCGCAATCTCGGCGGCGCTTATGTTCCTCAAAGTTCCCAATCTCTCGGAGATGCAGTATCTGATTTATGCCTATGTCACCTACATTATGTACGGTATGATGTACACGGCTGTCAACATCCCTTACGGCTCGCTCGCTTCCGTCGTGACAAGCGACGAGCTTGAGCGTTCATCCCTTTCAATGTGGCGCTCGATAGGCGCGGGTGTCGGCGGACTTCCCGGAACAATCCTCCTTCCGATGATCGTTTACACCGTAACGGGCAAATACGCAAACGGCACAAACATCCAGGCTCTCGATGAGAAAAAGCTTTTCTGGTGCGTGCTTGTTCTCTCGGTTGTTTCGGTATTCGTTTACGCCCTGCACTACAAGCTTACAAAAGAGCGTGTCGCTCCGCAGAAAAAAGTCAGAGACGGAAATTACAGCGCGGCTTCAACAATCAAAGCGCTGCTTAAGAACAGAGCGTTTGTCACTCTTTCGCTCGCTTCGATGCTTCTCATAGCATTCCAGTTCTATTATCAGTCAACCTACACATATCTTTTCACCGACTATTTCGGAAAGCCCGGCTTTTACGCGTTCGTGACAATATGCACTTACGGACCCATGGCAATTTTCATCCCGGTAATGAACAAGCTTATCAGAAAGTTCGGCAAGAAAGAGCTCTGCGCCGTCGGAATGGCGTTCGCGGCGGTTGTCAACATCATTCTGTTCGCTCTCAGGGGAACGCCCGCGGCTCACAATCCGGTCGTTTTCCTCGCGTTCACCTTCTTCTCGGGACTCGGTCAGACCTTCCTTGTGCTTGAGGTCTGGGCGCTTGTCATGGACACCATCGACCTTCACGAGGTCCGCACGGGCAAACGTGAGGAGGGTATGGCTTACGCGTTCTTCTCATTCACGAGAAAACTCGGTCAGACTCTCGCAGGTGTCGGTCTCAACGCTCTGCTTGCGTTTATTAAGTATGACGGAGAGCTTTCTAAGCAGGGCATCGCGCTGAGCGAGGATGTTCTTTCAAAGCTCTATGACATCTCAACAATCGTTCCCGCGGTTATGCTGACCGTTATGGCTCTTCTGCTCTTCTTCGGCTACAACCTTTCAAAGAAGAATCTTGAGAAAATGCACAGAGACCTTGAGGCGGAGAGAAGCGAAGCGGCGGACTGACGCGCAATTTGCTTAACACCGCGTACATAAAAAATTAACTTGTATTTTTAAAGCAAAGAATTTATAATATATTAATAATGGTATAGTGTTTTCTGTACCGCCGTATGAATTAAAGGAGGATATTAATGAAAAAGTATGTAATTTCCTATGACATCGGAACCACGGGTGTCAAGACCTGTATTTTTGAAATCGAAAGCGAAATCAGACTTATCTCAGCGGCAATGGAAGGTTATCAGCTTTATATTCTCCCGGACGGCGGCGCGGAGCAGGACCCCGATGAATGGTGGACTGCGATGTGCAATACCACAAAGACGGCTTTTTCAAAGTGCGATATAAAGCCGGAGCAGATTGAGGGAATCTCTTTCTGCTCGCAGATGCAGGGACTCGTTCTTGTTGACAAAGACGGCAAGCCCGTTCACAGAGCGTTCAGCTATATGGACCAGCGCGCGAAGAAGCAGATAAAGGAAGGTATGGCATACGGTCCCCAGATTGCCGGAGCCAATATTTTCAAGCTTATTCCCTCACTTATGATAACGGGCGCCGTTTCCGTTTCGGTAAAGGACCCCGTATGGAAATATAACTGGGTGAAAGATAATGAGCCGGAAAATTTCAGCAGAATTTACAAATGGCTCGATGTCAAGGAGTATCTCATCAGCCGTATGACCGGCAGATACATCATGACAAAGGACTCGGCTTTCGGAACTCTGCTCTATGACATTCACAATGAGTGCTGGAGCCCGAAAATCTGCAAGATACCCGGCGTAAATCCCGCGCACCTTGCCGAAATCGTTGACTGTACGGCCAAGGTCGGAGGGCTGACGGAAAAAGCGGCGAGCGATCTCGGACTCTGCAAGGACACTGCCGTTTTCGGCGGCGGCGGAGACGCTTCGCTGATAGGTGTCGGAGCCGGAGCGACCAAGCTCGGCGACACCCACATTTATCAGGGAACATCCGGCTGGGTTTCAACAGTTGTCAATAAGAGCATAGTTGACACAAGCGCAATGATAGCCGCAATTGTCGGCGCGGACAAGAAAGCGTATAACTATTTTGCCGAGCTTGAAACGGCAGGCAAGTGCCTTGAATGGGTCAAGGACCATCTTGCCCTTGATGAAATCGGCATCTATCTTGAAAAAAGGCACGTCGCAGAATCCCAGGAAAGACTTTACACCTCACTTTACGATTATCTTTCAAAGGTCATCAGCGAAACTCCCGCGGGAAGCGGCGGAGTCATCTTCACTCCCTGGCTTCACGGCAACCGCTGCCCGTTTGAAGACCCCAACGCAAGGGGAATGTTCTTCAATATCAGTCTTGAAACAGGAAAGACACAGCTCTGCCGCGCGGTTATCGAAGGAGTCTGCTATCACCTGCGCTGGTTCCTTGAAACACAGGATAAGAAAATCACCACCTCTTCAACGGTTCGTTTTGTCGGCGGCGGCGCGCTCAGCGATGTCACCTGCCAGATTCTTTCCGATATAACCGGAAAAACAATTGAAACCGTTGACAGTCCGCAGAATGTCGGCGCGGTAGGCGCGGCGGTTATAATGGCGGTAGGTCTCGGAATTATCGGCGACGTCGATGAGGCGAAAAAGCTTGTCCCGGCGAAAAAGACCTTCACGCCCGACAAAAACAACAGAGCGGTTTACGATAAGAATTATGAAGCGTTCAAAACGCTTTACATTAATAACAAGAAGACATTCAAGGCCCTCAACGGCTGATATCCGGTATAAAAGGAGATTTGCGATATGAAAAGATTAATAGCGCTTGCGGCTGTTGCCGCAACAGCTGTCTGCTGCTTTACCGCATGCGGAGACAAGAAAATTGACGGTACGGAGACGGTAACGCTTGAGGACGGCCACACTATCGCTGTCGTTACCGAAGAGGGCGGAGACGTTTCCCGTAACGAGAGAGGCGATATCCTGATTGTTGAAACCGATGAAAACGGCAAAGCGGTCAAGGATGAAGACGGAAACGAAGTCACAAAAGTTGCCGAGCTCAACACCGCGTTTGTTTACGGCAACAGAATTGAATTCAAAGATTATTATCTCGTAATTCCCGACGGATGGGAGAACGAGATGAGTTACGCCGACCTTATAATTAAAAAGACGGGCACCGATGAAATCATCAAGGTAAGTCTTATTGAGAACGGAAAGCTTGATGAGAAGCTCAGCAACACAAAGACGATGCTCAACACGATAAAGACAAACTTCCCCGATTCCGTTATCACGGATGAAGGCATCAAAATCGGCGAAGAAACCTGCCCGTACTGTTCCGTTTTCGTACCTCAGGGAAAGAACGGAAAATCCCAATACATCGGCTATGCTTTCAAAGAGGCGCCCGAAGGAATTTATGTCTTTATGATAACCGCGGAAAAAGACCTCGGCAAGGATCTCGGCGAGGTTACCGAAATACTGGGTTCGGTTCAGTATAAATAATGTCTGCGTAAAGAGGAGAAGCAATATGTTATTCACTCAGGATATCGGTATAGATCTCGGCACCGCCAACACCCTCGTTTTTGTCAGGGGAAAAGGCGTTGTCATCAGGGAGCCGTCGGTTGTGGCGGTTGACCAGAAGACAAATCCCCCGAAGGTCGTTGCCGTCGGAGCCCAGGCAAAGGAAATGATAGGCAGAACGCCCGGCTCCATTATTGCGGTCAGGCCGCTTAAAGACGGCGTTATAGCCGATTTTGATATTGCCGCCGAAATGATAGAAACTTTTATCAAAAGAACAATCAGCAAAAAGCCGTTTGTCAGGATAAGAGTTCTCATCTGTATTCCCTCGGGAGTCACGGAGGTTGAAAGAAAAGCGGTTCACGATGCCGCGAAGAGCGCGGGAGCAAGTTACGTTTCGCTGATTGAGGAGCCGATGGCTGCCGCGGTCGGCGCGGGACTTCCCGTCGGAGAAGCGGTCGGAAGCATGGTCGTCGATATCGGCGGCGGCACCTCCGAGGTTGCCGTTATTTCGCTCGGCGGAGTTGTCACGGTCAATTCCTGCCGCGTTGCGGGCGACCGCCTTGACGAGGCAATCGTTTCATATATCAGGAAGAAATACAACCTTCTTATCGGCGAAAGGACAGCCGAGGATATCAAGATTAAAATCGGCTCCGCCTATCCCTACGAGGGAGAGGGAACGATGAATATCAAAGGCAGAAATCTTATGGACGGTCTGCCCAAAAATGTTGATATCACAAGCGAGGAAATCCGCGAGGCAATGTCCGAGCCGATTTCGAGAATAACGGATATAATCAAAACAACCCTTGAAAAGACACCGCCCGAGCTTGCCGCCG
>JAFWRV010000040.1 GCA_017519685.1 Clostridia bacterium | reverse complement strand
CCTCCGCCGCGGTGATTGACAGCTTTTCCGCGTATCTGCGGGCGCATCTTTATGCGCTGCGGGACGATCAACCGGTTGCGTTTCAATGGGATTTGGATTGCCTGAAAGCCTATCTTACGCTCGTGAAAATTACGAACAATATAGATTTGGAACTGCACTGTAATTTGGCATGCACTGCCTTTGAAGTGCCGCTATTGTTGCTTGAATCCGTGGCGGATTATTATCTGCAGCAAAATGACCGAAACGGTGAAACGCTTTATCTGAGTACCGCCGATGAAGGGGATTTTGTCAAGGTGCTTTTATTCACGGACAAAACGCCTGATGAAGACGCCTCCGCTTCGGCTTTGGAAGAATTGGAAACAATGCGACGCAGGCTGGAAATGCAGTGCGGCGGAATGATAGAAACCAAGGGTAACTCAGTAAGCGTTACGATACCGAAACAACTTGTAAACATATAACCTCAACCAAGATGTCCCCCCGCCTCTTAAGCTGAGGAGACTTGAACTCAGTGGTGGGATACAATCCCCCCATTGAGTCAGGGCTGTCGCCCTCGTCGAGCTTGAATGACGGGGCGTGCGCCCCTTATTGAAAGGGACACGCTCAGGCAAATTGCCTGAGCGTGTTTTATCTTGTCAGCTCGTCAAGGCTTACGCCGAGAATCTGCGCAATTTTCATCAGCGTGGGAATATCGGGCATGCGCGTGCCGCTTTCCCAACGATATACTGTCTGCAGCGCACAGCCGAGCTTTTCCGCCAGTTGATTGGCGGTAATCCCGCGCTCCTCGCGGATACGATGAATCTTCAGCCCCAGCTGTACGCCGCTTTGCGACATTTCCGCAATATCTTTGTCCTTGATATCGGGCACGGGATAACGCAGGTTTTGCAGCGCGTCCTTCAGCATTTCGGTACCGACGGGTTTCATCAGAAAGGTACTGGCTTTGGTGCGGTAACTGTCAAGCGCATACTCGGGATAGGAGGTAACATAGATAATATTCGCATGCGGATATTTGGCTAAAATTTGATCGGCAAGATCAATCCCGTTCGTATAGTCAAGGTCGATATCCATAAAAATGACATCAAAATGGTGCTTATCAACAAGCCCGAGAATGGCGCTCGGGTCGTTTGTGCCGATACACTGCGCTTCGGGAACGATGTCGCTGAGCTCATCTAAAATATCGTCTACAATGAGTTGGTGATCGTCTGCAACAAGTATTTTCATGCGTTTACCTCTCTTGGAATTGTGATGGTAACGAACATTCCGCTGTCCGTTTGCTCGGTTTCCAGCGTTCCACCGCATTGCAGGGCGAGGCGCTGACGGGTGTTGGAAAGTCCGATACCTGTGCTTTTTAACGTTTTGCTTTGTTCGGGATGGCCTGTTCCGTTATCGGATACGCAAATCCTGACGGCGTTATCCGCTTCCCGGGTGGAAATGACGATGACGCCGTTATCTTTGCCGGTTCCGTATTTTACGGCGTTTTCAATAATCGGCTCCAGCGACAGCGGCGGCAGCATAAAATCTGTCACCTGTATATCATACCGGATATCGATCCGGCGTGAGCGGTCCGCCTGAACCAGGGAAAGATAAGCGTTTATGTGACGCAATTCCTGTTCAAAATCAATCAGTTCATCTGTCTGAACGGCGCGGATATGTACTTTAAGATAGTCTGTAAACGCGTCAATACTCTGAACCGCTCTTTGTGTGTCACGTCTTACAAGAGAACGGATAATGCTTAACGCGTTGATGATAAAATGCGGGTGCATCTGTGTCCTCAGAAGCGACAGCTTGTGCTTCGTAATGGTCAGCTCTTTTTGCGCAATTGCCTCGTTCATTTCGTGCTGATATACAACCGAAAGATAGAAATAATACTCCAGCATACCCATGGCGAAAATGACGTTGGTATAGCCGGGAATGATACCAAACTCGTCTAATACGGTGGCAAGGATAAACTGGATAACAATCATCAGCACGATAACGCTCCGCTTCAGTTCGTCCCATTTGAAATAGAGGATGGAGAATATCATCAGCAAAAAGAGATAGAAGCTTTCCGTATAATAAACCGTCATGCCGATAACGCTTTTGTGCCACCGGCTGCCGACATCGATGAGCTCCGCCGCCGTGCTGCCGAAGCAGGCGGAGATGTAGACAACAGCATTCAGCACCGCAGGAATGGCATACAGCGGAAGAGATTTTTTGTTCGGTATGACAATGAAGGACAGAATCATAATGACAAGCGGACGAAGAATATACTGAAGCACTGTCATGGCGACGCGCAGCGGATACTGTCTGTTTGAATCGGACAGGAATATTTCGCCTTGCTCAAGATAAAAACCGACGGTGTCAACAACCGTAATCAAAAGCAGGGTGACAATTCCGGCGGCAAAATAACCGGTTGCGGGAACGGCGAGGCGCTTGTTGACAAAGATGGTAACACTCAAAGATATCAGAATCATCAGCGTGATAAAATTATGCGTAAAAAAATCAAGCAGCAGCGCCATTGCCTCGCCTCCGTTTCGGATGCTGTCTTTCAGTAAACTATTATATCACATTTTTATGCTGTTGTCACTCACCGCGGCGGCTAAATTTTTAAAATTAACCAGAGTGGTGAATGACATCTACATTTACTTGTGATAGAATAAACTTGTAATCTGACGATTTCAGCAAAACAAGATGTCAGAAAGGGGTTTTGCGAATGTATTTAATCTTATCAATTATATTGACAGTTTGTGCCGCCATCGGCTTCGGGTACGGACTGTTCCGCTTTTTCAGGGATGACGAAGCGCTGTATGTGCGAATGATTGTGTTTGCTGTCGGCAGCGCGATGTTCGGACGGCTGATAGAAACCTTGCAGCTCCTGGTAAACGGGCAGATCAGCGGAAGCTTTCATATAGGCATGCTCGGTACGGCAGGAAGT
>JAFWRV010000356.1 GCA_017519685.1 Clostridia bacterium | reverse complement strand
TATTTTATATTACACTCAGCAGGACGGTCTTGTAAGGGATGCAAAAAGGTCGGAGCTTGAATACGCGAGCGCCAGAATATTTGGAGCAAAGCTCAAGGACGCGTTTATCGGCGGCACTCTTCAGATTGTCAGAATTGCCGCGATACTTCTTACGGTCGCGACATTGATTATTCCTTTTACATCATTTACTTTCTCGATACCTCTTTCCGAAATAAAAATAACAATCAGCGGGATCGGAGCTTATAATATGTTTTCCGACGGAACTCTTATGCAGATAGGTAATTTTCTGAAATCCACTCTGTTTGCGGATGCTTCGGCGGCAATTGTCACTCTGATTGCTTTGTTCCTTGTCATAGTGTTTGCCGTTCTTGCTTTGTTTATTATTTTTGTGCTGACTTTCATTGCGCCTCAGCTGCTTTCAAAGGCGGCGGCAATTGTCAGCTTCTGTGCGGCAGGTATGGGAATCGCTTATTTCGCGGTTTCACTCGCGTTTAAAGCTCTTCTTCCCGCACGGGAGTATGTTACTCTTTCACTCGGCTTCGGATCACTTGTCTGCGCCGCGGCGCTTGCTGCCTACGGTATAATCAATTTAAAGCTCTCAAAGAGAGAACCCGTACTAAAGCTCCGTGAATTCGATCTTGAAAGAAAAGAACTTCTTAAAAAGGTCAAAGCAGGTGAAGTCGATCTCGACAGTCTTTCTCTGCCGATTTTTGAAACCGAGGAAGAAAAGCAGAAGAGAATAGAAGAGCTTGAGGAAGCGCTGAAAAAGGAAGAGGAGGGTAAGGAATGAGCAAAAAGAAAAAAGCCCTCCTGATTACAGCGGGACTCTTGATTCTGATAGGCCTGTGTATAGGCAGCGTCGGCATTTACGCGCACCGCCTTATTAATCAACCCAAATACTATGTTCCGGAAGAAAGAATCGTTCCGGCGGTCAAGCTTCCGAAAAACAATGCCGAAAAGCTGGAATACCTGATTGAAACATACAACGCGGCGTTCTGTGATGAAACTCTTGTTTCAAAGAATGTTTCAATTGATGTTCCCGATGATAAAATCACCAGCAGTATGAACGAAGCCGATTCAGCTGTGCTTAAATATCTTAAATCGTCTTATGTCAATTACGCCGATTCACTGTATAAGGAGTTTGAAGACACTCCGGGAAATAAAGTTAAAGACAAACGTGATATTGATTATATTCTTCAGGATTTTGACTCGTTTGAAGTCAGAGACGGTGTTAAAGGCGATGACGGAACGGTTACCGGAAAGGAAACCAGATATTTTGAAATGACTCTCCCCGGGACCGGTTATACTACTTTTGATGATATTAATAACAAACTCTTCAACACTTTCGGAATTTCCGAAAATAAAGGTGTAATTGATAATATTATCGGGCAGATTGCTCCTATGGCTGAGGTCATAGACAGGCATATTGAACTAAACGACTGCTCGGTAAGCGGAAAAATCAACGCCCTGAGAAACAAGCTTACGGATATTACTTTTATTCATACTTATACCGTTGATTTAACATTGCAGTTTACCGGCGCTTACTCGGATCTCGGCGTTGCGGAAATCTCATTTGATTATACAGTTAAAGAGGACTTCACGTTCAAATGGTTTGACGCCTATTTCACAAGCAAGGCAATATATATGAATCCGAAAGACGAAAAGGATCTGCCCGTGTCGGTGTTTATTCCCGACAGCGCGGCTCAGGATGAATATAAACTCAGTTTCAAATCCTCCGATCCGGAAAGTGTTACAGTCGGCGAAAGAGGAAATGTCAGCGCAATCAAAGCCTCCAGTGAACCGGTTGAAATAACATCTGAGCTCAAATTCAAAGGTCATACTTTTACAGACAAATGTTATGTAACGGTAACGGAGCTTGAACTGGAGGTGACGCAGCAGTGAGTGAAAATGAAATAATCGAAACCAATGAGACCTCTGAAAACTCACAGGAAGCCGTTACCGGAAGAAACCTGAGCGATAATATTTACCGCAGTCACAATTATGTCGGATTCAAAGAGACAATTGCTTATCTACTCAATGACTTTTCCAATACTTTCAATATCAACAGTTTCCGTGAAAGATATATCTGGGATGTTGTCAAAATTGATTTCGGTATCAGCGCGATTGTCAATCTCTTTACCGGCGCGTGGGATATCATCAACGATGTTCTGATAGCGTCAATAGTTGATAATACGAGAACCCGCCTCGGCAAGTTCAGGCCGTATCTTATCGGAATGCAGATTCCGATGACCATACTCGGTATGTTTTACTGGACAATTCCGCTGTTCTTCCCGGATACCGCGGGAACATATATCCCGAAACTTATAGTTTATTTCGCGTTCAGTGTTATTCAGGAAACCGCGGGAACCTTCACATCGGTTGCGAAGAGCGGGTATATGTCAACGATAACGCCCAACCCGAATGAGAGGATACGGCTTATCACCCTTGCCGAGCTCCTTACCGGTTATATGGGTGAGGATATGCCGAGATACATATTCGGCGTTGTCTATGATATGATTATCGCCGAAAAACTCAAGTGGAAACTCAGTAAGACTTTTATGGCGTTCGGCGTTGTCACGGCGACGGTTTCATCTCTCTTTACCCTTTATTTCTTCCTTGTGTCCAAAGAGAGAGTTCCTCAGTCAATTGACCGTCCCAGCGTAAAAGAGGGACTCAGGGCGATTGTCACAAACTATCCCGTACTTCTGATGTGCCTGTCAGATTTCCTCGGCGGATTCGCCATAAGCTCAAATGACGATAACTATTTCATAGATGTTCACGGCTCTTATTCGCTTATAACCCTCGCAAACATTCCCTCATCTCTCAACGGCTCCATAAGTTATGCTTTTGTTTCGCCAATGAGAAAGAGATTTTCATCAAAGGCGCTCTGGGTCGGAGCGGATATGTACGGAGATATTCTGAATGTTTCATATTTCCTGTTTGGCTGGATTGGCGGCAATTATCTTAAAAAGATACCAATGGTTGTGGCTCTCGGTGTCAGAGAGTGGTTCCATAAGTGGGCATTCGGTGTCAATAAAGTTATCAACGCCGACCTCTGGAATGAGGCGATGGATTATTGCGAATGGAAGAACGGCTACCGTATGGAGGCGACAACCGGTGTCGCCAAGAACCTTGTTCTTAAAATCCAGGCGCTCGTAATGGGTTCGGTCAGAAACATTGTTCTTAAAAAAATCGGTTATGTTCAGGGACTGAAAATCGGCACGCAGGATACAAGCACCAAATTCTGGCTGTTTGCTCTGAGCTCGATTATCCCGTTTGCCACCGGCTCACTCGGAATAGTCCCGAAACTGCTCTGGCCGATTAACCGGAAGAAACGCACGCAGATGTATGACGAGCTTGCCGAAAGAAGAAACAAAATGGTAAATGATTATATAGAGAACTTCGCCGAAGCCAATTCAGACAAAATGGCAGACGCGTAAAAACGGAGGAATAACAATGTATAAATTTACTGCTAAACTGACATACAGAACAACCGGTAACTATAAGACCGTCATTGTTGACGAAAACAATGATTTTACTCTTGAAACTAATGTTACCGAAAACGGCGTGCAGTGTATCCTTCATCCCAAAACAAAGATGTATCTCAAGGATTTCAGACTTGAAACCAAAAAAGTTATGACAAGCGACGAGTGGTTCTTTGTCAACGGCTTCCAGTCGTGGTCAACCTCACCCGAGGTGCGCAGAAGCGATATGCTCAAGGGTATCACGCCTCTGGCGAAAATATCCGGTTTTACCACTCATATTGCCGCAATGTCCGGCGACGCTCTTATAGC
>JAFWRV010000355.1 GCA_017519685.1 Clostridia bacterium | reverse complement strand
GGAAAACAGAATCGCGCTCTGGGATGTGATAGGAGAGTGCGAAATAGAGGGCAGCGCCGACAGCACGATAAAAAATGTCCGCGCAAACGATATCCGTCTGATTCTGAACGCAGCGCCGGTCGAAAAAATCTTTGTCAACGGAAAAACCGCGGAGAAGTATTATAACAGATACATCCTGCCGTTAACAGGAATAAAAGCAATCTGCCTTCCGTCAACCTCTCCGGCAAACGCGGCAAAGTCAATCGACGCGTTAATCGAGGAATGGAAAATAATACTTGCTTAAAAGCAGTTTCACTTATTTTGTGAAACTGCTTTTTCAATTCATAATCACAGCCGCCCGGTATTATAAGTAAAAACCGGTTTCACGGGTTTGCGCCCGTGAAACCAGTCTGTCGTTTTATTCTGTTTCCGTTTCTGCTGTCTGCGATTCTCCGCCGATACGGTTCATGCCGTTCATGCCGCCCGTAAAACCGGTGCCGGAAGATGATGTTCCGTAAGAGCCCGCGATTTCGGTAATTGTTATTTCCTCGCTTTCGCCGTTGATATCAATGGTGTAAGTGCCGTTGAGTTCAAAATCGGGAGAGCTGATTACCGCGTTTGTGAAGCTTACGGGAACCGTTTCTTCTGTCAGTACCTTGCCGTTTTTATCCCTGACAGTCAGCTTCGTGTCATTACCCGTAGCGGCGCAGCCGTACATAACGGATACCTGTTTTGATGTGCCGCTCATTTTCTCAAGCATTGTCGAGCTTCCGCAGGCGATTACCGTGCCGCCGTTTATTTCGCAGATTCCCTGATTTTCCGTGCCGAAGTCAAGAGCGCAGTTTCCGCCGTTTCCGCTGAGTGAAATCATGATGTAACCGCCGTTGATGTAAATCGAGCCGTTGGAGTCGATACCGTCGGAGTCGCGCCCGTTTTCGTTGATGATTCTGATTGTGCCGCCGTTTATTGTGACCGCGGTTTCAAGATTGCTTGTGTCTGCCTTTTCTTCATCGGAATCTTCCTGAGCGCCGGCATCCGATACTGTCGATTTGCCGTTACTCATATCGGGCTCCGTCACGGCTTCACCGTTTTCACCGGTCTTCTGCCCGCGCCTGAAATTCTCCGGAGTGATTGTCTCTCCGTTTTCGTCGGTCATATCCTCGGGCTTGAAGCCGCCTCTCATGCCGAAACCTCTGCCGCTCTGATTCTCAACTGTCTCTCCGTTTTCGTCTGTCGCCTGTTCTCCGGGCATGCCGGGGAACGTTCCGTCCGAGAAATCCGGAGGTGTTCCGAATGTATTTTCCACGGCTTCTCCGTTTTCGTCGGTCATATCCTCGGACTTGAAGCCGCCTCTCATACCGAAGCTTCTTCCGCCCTGATTCTCAACGGTCTCTCCGTTTTCATCGGTCATCTGTTCTCCGGGAGTGCCGTGAAATGTTCCGTCGGATGAATCCGGAGGCGTTCCGAATGTGTTTTCCGCTGTTTCCCCGTCTTCGCCGGTTGTGCTTTCTCTGCTGAAATTGCCCGGCATACCGAAACCGGTATCCGAACTTCCTCCGCCGGCGTTGATGCCGTCATCGGAGCAGTAAATTGTCACATCACCGCTGTTGACGGTCACATTGACCGCTTCAATGCCTTCATAGCATTTTTCGACATTGATTGTGCCGCCGTTGATGACGATTGATGTTTCCGAGTGGATGCCGTCATCGCCCGCGTTGACGGTCAGGGTGCCGCCGTCAATCTGAATATCATATCCGGAATGAATTCCGTCATCCTCCGACTTTATGTTGAAAGTGCCGTCTTTAATGTACATATATCCGTCCGCGTTGTCGGAAACGATTCCGTCGTCTCCGGCGTCGGTTGTTATTTCCGCCGACGTCACCCTGACGCTGTCATTGGCGTGAATCGCGTCCGAGGGTGCGGTCACGCTGATGATGCCTCCCGTTATTATAAGGTCATCATTCGCCGCTATGCCGTGCTTGTATTTTGCCGTAACCGTCAGTTTGCCCGAGCCGTTGATTGTAAGATCGTCATGAGCGAATATCACTCCGTCGGTACCGTCTTCTTCGGCTTCCTCGGACATGGTTTCACCCGAAACAAGAGTGTTTTCGCTGCCTTTCGCGAGCGTGATGAACGTTTTGTCCGCTTCCTCAATGCGTATGCAGGCATCGTCGGAAGTGTTGATATTCACGCCGTCAAGAAGAATCCATACCTTCGCGAGATCGCTGACATCGACTTTGATGCTGCCGTCTGTCAGATTACCTCTTATAACATATTTGCCGCTCGCTCCGATTACCACATCGCCGTTGAGCATATAGGCGTCCGCGCCGCCGATATCGGCGCTGTCGCCGTTAAGCGTGATTACTGTCGCGCCGGTTGTGTCCCAGTCCGCGTCAAGGTCGTTTTCAGTAAAATAAGTCGCGCTTTCATTGGCTTCGGCATCTTCGTCTTTTATTGATTTGATGCCGAGCTTTTCACCGTTCATAAAGACGATCGCGACAAGAAGAGAAAAAACAATAGCGGCAACGCAGATGATGTCTATTCTTTTATGCGTTGACATTTCGTTTCCTCCTTTAGCCCATATACTCGCCGTTATAACTTACGAGAACCGCGCTGCCGATACCTTTCATATCCGAAAGAATGTTGATGAAGTCTGTGTTGTCGTCCTTCATACGGATTTCAGCGTTGATTTCAATGTTGCCCGCGCGGGCGATCTTGCCCTTGATAACGCATTTTGAGGTCTGCTTTCTGAGAAACTCAACTGCCGCGGATTCGCTCTCATGATTTTCACAGTTGATAACGACTATATAGGGATTGAAATGTGATTTTCTGTTTACGAATATTATCAGCACAAGTCCGATAATGATTGAACCGATAACAGCGAGGGGAATCATTCCCGCCGCGAGAACAATGCCGACCGCTATCGACCAGAAAAGGAACGCTATCTCAAGAGGTTCCTTGATTGCCGCGCGGAAACGGACAATTGAAAGGGCGCCGACCATACCTAATGAAAGAACAACGTTTGATGTGACCGCTAAAATTACGAGCGCGGTTATCATGGTGAGCGCTACGAGAGTCACGCCGAAACTTGAGGAATACATAACTCCCGAAAATGTCTTTTTGTAAACAAAGAAAATGAAGAGTCCGATTGCGAATGAAAGAGCGAGTGCGACTGCCATATCAAGCACGCTGACGCTCGCCACATTTTCGAGAAAACTTGATTTGAAAATATCGCTGAACGATGTTGCAGCAAGTGATAATGCTTCTGTCATGATGTATATCTCCTTTTTATTTATTATTAATTATTTATTGATTAACCGTATATTCTGCACGCCGCGTATTTTGAAAACGCCGTCGGTCTTACTCCTCTGACCGTCACCGTATCGCGGATGATCTGCGGCAGAAATTCATCCCATTTGACTTCGAGGATAATCGTTGAATCTCCCGCGGGTACAGTGACAAAATCAGGTGAGAACATATCCGTTTCCGCAATTCCCGTCCGGATGCTGTAATCGAGAGTCAGTCTGCAGTTGCCGGGAAGATATGTGTATGCCTCTCTTGTGTAATCCACCACGGTTTTGGGTCTCAGCCCCTGCGTCTGCATTTTCCGGTACAGCTCGCGGATAAGCTCCCTGCTGTCGTTTATCATCCATTCCGTCCTGCCTTCAAGAATCGCGGAAACCTCGTCACGGCTTATCCGGGCGCTCTGCTTATTACAGAGCGAATTGATTTTGCTCTTTTTCTCAAGCCGGATGAAGGAAGTGTCATTGTTGTAATACCTGATGCGGAATTTTTCTCTTTTCTGCGCACCGGTAATCTTTTCACGCAGCGCTTTGTCCCCGGGGCTGTCGAAATACAGCGAACGGATAAAGTATTTCGGTGTGCCGTTCACACCGTTTTTATCCGGCGCGGTGACTGCCTGAAGGCGCATCCTCAATGTAACGAGATCGGACGGAGTGATGATGTGCTTGTACTCATGTCTGAACTTCATATTACCGCTCCTTTCCTGTTGTTATGGCTGAATTATATCCCCCGAACCTT
>JAFWRV010000354.1 GCA_017519685.1 Clostridia bacterium | reverse complement strand
TAAATTTCCTGTAAATAATCTTCTTTGTCAACGCCTTTTCCAAATCCATTTTCAAAAGAGGCGTTAACGCGGTCGAGGATAATCTGCATTGATTTCTCATAATCCTCAATCAGCTCGGTCCTTATTGACTGCGAAACCGAGCGGAATTCGGCGGGGTCTGTTCTGCGGTATTTTTCAACCGCCGAGTAAACGCCCGTGATTTTCGGCTGCATTTTCATTATCACCGACATTATGAAAGCGCCGTCTTCGCTGTATTTTGTCGGCGGAAACAGCACTCCGCTTTCCTTTACCATTGATGTCAGGAATACTTTGTTGCCGATAAGGAAGTTCCATATCAGCGATAAATCGTAAGGTGAAATATCATCGCTCTTTGCGAGCTTTTCGCAAACGGGATTGAATTCGTTTCCTCCGAAACCGAAACGGCACATTCTGAAAACCGCCATACCGGCGTTTACGGAATCCATTTTATCCAGAATGTTTTTGTAACTTTCCGGAGTTACAAGGTCGTCGGCATCGAGAAACGCGAGATACTTGCCTTCCGCCGCTTCGATACCCGCGTTTCTTGCGCTTGAAACACCGCCGTTTTCCTTGTCAACCGCTTTTATGTTTGGGTGTTTTGCGGCATAGTCTTTGATGACCTGTAAGGTGCCGTCTGTTGAGCCGTCGTTGACAATTATTATCTGTATATCGTTTTTACGCAAGGACTGCCCGAGAATGCAATCAATGGTCTCGGGCAGAGTTTTTTCACTGTTATATGCGGGAATGACAACGGAAAGTCTGTATTCCATATTTATTTCTCCCATTTGATAACCGTTTTTCCGAAATTGCGGGCGATATCGAGCTTGAACGCTTTGTGAATATCCTCAATTGTTCTGACTGTAACAACGTCGCCGACAATATTTTCGAGGTATGAGGGAATATTGGGATTATCGTGAAGTATTTGGAGCGTTCTCTCAAAGTCTTTGACTCCGCTGCGGCTTGAGCCGAAAAGAACCAGCCCTTTTTCGAGAACCATTCTCGTGTTTATTCCGATAAAGTTTTCGCTGACACCCATAAGACCGATTGAACCCTCGGGGTTGATGTGGTCGATAATCTGGGCGATAGCGGGTCTCGATGCTTCTCCGCCGACACATTCAAACGCGTGATCTACCCTGAGACCGGCGGGAACGTGCTCAACATGAAAAGTTTTATCGGCGAAAGCAAAGTAGCCGAGCTTTTCATACACCGTTCCGAAAATATAGAGCTTTGTGTCGGGATACAGCGCTTTGATTATAAGAGCGGTTATGTAACCGACATTGCCGTCGCCCCAGATACCGATAACATTCTTCCTCTTGTGTGAAAAACGCTCAAATCTGGTCACCGCATGAACCGCGACGCTGATAAGCTCGGTGAAGGAGGCGACTTTGAGATCGATTTCACCGGGAACCTTCACAAGACGGTCTTGGCTTATATCCACATAATCACGGAAGAATCCGTCATATCCGCTTGAGCAGAAATGACTGCTTGTGCGATAGTTTTCCGCGATAACATCGTCGTCCTCGGTCGGAGTATTGGGAACGGGAACGACAATTTCACCGGGTGTGAAATGACCCGTGGGGTCTGAGATAACTTTTGCCACGCACTCGTGAATGAGCGCCATGGGAAGCTTCGCTTTAAGCGCTTCCTTGCTTCTGTTTCCGAGATAATAACGCTGGTCTGCCTTGCATATCGAAAGGTACAAAGGACGCAGTAAAACGTCTTTTGTCAGATCCGGCTGAGTGCAGGCGACTTCAATCATTCCCGGAGCTACGAGTCTGTAAACCTGATTAATCATCTGAATCTTTGCCTTTCAACAGGGTATTTGCAATTTTCATATCATACGGGTACGTAATTTTGATATTGAAAACTTCGCCTTCAACGAGAAAGACGGGTCTGTTTTTAAGAGTGAATATTTTACACGCGTCGGTCAGGATGCTCTTCTCGTCTTCGGTCAGAGAGGAGAGAACCTCACGCAGTTCGGTCAGTTTAAACGACTGCGGAGTCTGACCCTGATACATCATTTTTCTGTTGGGAATTGATGAAATCATCTTTCCGTCGTTGCTTTCGACTATGGTGTCGGTTGCGGGAATAACGGTATCTGTCGCGCCGTATTTCCTTGCCGCTTCCACATTTTCGGTAATGATTCTGTGAGTAAGGAAAGGACGTACCGCGTCGTGAGTGACGATAATTGTGCTGTCGTCAACGCTGTAATTCTTTTCTATGAAAGAAAGAGCGTTTTCAAGAGTGCCGTTTCTTGTTTCCCCGCCTTCAATAACCGTGACTTTTTTGCCTGACGGAAGATACTTTCTGATAAGGTCCTTTGTGTGAACTACCCACGGCTT
>JAFWRV010000353.1 GCA_017519685.1 Clostridia bacterium | reverse complement strand
TCATATTTTTCAAGGATAGCGGGAACGTCGTACTCTTCAGGGTCGATTCCGCTGTCTTCCCATATAGTCTGCTCGCCGTTGATTCCTTTAATCGGCCAGTGGCAGCATACAAAGACAGGTAAACCGTCTTTTGTCCCTTCATCAAGCTCGGCGTCAAGAAAGTCGAGCTGCTCCTGAGTCATTGTCACCGCGTCCCAGTGACCGCCGTCAATGACCTCATCACCCAGCACTATGAATTTATAACCGTTTACAACAGTGCTGTAATAGGTGGAGGTGTTATTCATTCCCATGTATTCATTATTGTAGCGGATGAAGTTTGCCATCGCTTCCTCACGGGAAATGTCGGTAACATCCCTGTCGCCGGCATGGCCGATGTCGTGGTTGCCCGCCGCATTGATAACCGTACAGGGAGAATATGTGCGGATCAGTTCATAATACTGTGAAAGAGCCGGCTCGTCGGCATAATTTGTAATGTCGCCGCAGTTTACCACCGCGTCGATTTTGTTCTTTGAGTTTTTCATTGTCGCGAAGCCCTGCTTCAGAAAGCCCTGACGGAAAACTCCGTTTGCCTCGACATGGGTGTCTGAAATAAGCCCGACATTGAGCTTGCAGTTTTCCTCTTTTGTTCTGAGACCGGGCATCTCAATTCCCGCGTAGGGAATCAGTGTCATAAACAGCGCCATAAGAAAAGCGCCCGCCTTGAATGCAAATGCTTTCATACTCTTCTCCTGTCATTTTTTATGATAATATATTATACTTTGTTATCCTTAAAATCAAGCGTCATTTTTATTCCGGGAGGCATCCGCGCGGAGTTTCAGAGCCGCCACCCTGCACGCTCTTGAGTATGCCTCGGCTATGTATTCGTCGGGAGGCATCTTCTCATATTTTCTGCTGTCGGTTCTTTCGGTCCTGCCGATACGCTTGAGTTCAAACGTCAGAGTTCCGTCAAAGCCGCATTTCGCGAGCCGCGCGGCGACATCATTCCAGTCGATAATCCCGTCAAACGGCATAAGATGAAGGTCATCCCAGAAGGTCAGTCTACCGTTATAATCGCTGATACCGAGATTATCATTCAGATGAGTTCCCCACAGACGGTCTCCGTAAAGCGCGAGCAAATCCCTGCCGTGATTATAGCACTGCTCGTGACCGCTGTCCCAGCAGAATCCGACTGATTTCTCACTTCTCAGTTCCCTGAAAAGAGTATCGAGAAACTCATCCCCCTCCGTGTTTTCGAGAGCGAGTTTCACTCCGAGTTCGCTTGCTCTTTTCGCGGCGGCGCCGTAGCGCTCAACACCCGCGGTGGTCGGTTTTCTGCCTGTATAAAATCCTATAAAAGCGTGAGTCACCGCTACCGGAATTTCATATTCCGCGCAGAGTTCAATATAATATAACAGTTCTTCAAGCGCTCTGCCAGCTTCCTCTCCGCTCTCATTCCACATGACCGCCGACTTGTCAAAAGGCGCGTGAAGTGACTGAATGCCGATGCTTTCCTCCGCCGCTTTTTTAACCAGAGGCGGAACATCCGTTTTGCCGTCGGTCGCGTCAATGAATATTTCCTCAAATCCGGTTTTCTTTATCAATGAAATCTGCTCTTTCATATCGAGCTCAAAAGTCGCGCTGAGATTAAGAGCAAGCTTCTGCCTGTACATACCGTCATCACCTTTTTTCTTCACTGATGAAATTATATCACTCCCGTACGGGCGTTTCAACAGGTAAATGAGCATATTAATATGTTATTATTGAAAACCGTGTAATAATATGCGATAATATGAAAAATGAAAATCTTAGTAAAATCTTAACTTTTTCTTTGCCGGTTTTTAGAAATACGGTGATATATTACGGGTGGATCCGGAGGTGACAGGATGTTTACGGTTCTTGTTTGTGACGATGACAAGGCAATTCTTGACTCAATAGAAATCTATCTTAAAAACGAGGGCTACAATGTTCTCAAGGCGGATAACGGAATAAAAGCGCTTGAGCTCATCGGCAATAACGAGGTGCATTGCTGTATTCTCGATATAATGATGCCGGGGCTTGACGGGCTCAATACCACCCTGAAGCTCAGGGAAAAGAATAACATTCCGATTATTCTGCTCTCCGCGAAGAGTGAGGATACCGATAAAATAACCGGCCTTTCATTCGGCGCGGACGATTATGTGACCAAGCCGTTCAATCCGCTTGAGCTG
>JAFWRV010000352.1 GCA_017519685.1 Clostridia bacterium | reverse complement strand
CGGGCTCTCGCTCACTACGCTGCTCCTCCTCTCCCCAAAAAGTCTGTCGGACTTTTTGGGGACCCCGTAATTTTGTATCGCCACACCCGCCCTTCGGGCACCCTCTCCGATCTCGGAGAGGGCCAAACTCTGATTAACCACCGATATTATACGGAGCGAAGCGACCCGAAATTATTCATTATTCATTATTAATTATTCATTAAAAAACCTCTCGCAACGCAATAGCGCTACGAGAGGTTTTTGCTTATTTACCAATTCCCTTAAACAAATCAATAACCTTCTGGATTATTCTGCACAGCCAATAATACAGCCGTGCGAAGAAGCAGTTATTGACTTTGACGGTGACTTCTTCGGTTTCACCGATAACTTTGCCGTCGCGGTTTGTTACTACCGCTTTAATTGTGTAATTCTCTGTCGGATTATCAACTCTGAAGCCGTTGCCTTCTCCGGCTTTCTCGCCGTTGACATACCAGGTGACTGTTGAGCCGGCGGGAATTTTCTCCGGATTGACTCCGAATGCGTTCGCGATTCCGAAGGCGTTTGTCTTTTCGAGATTTACGCTGACTATTCCCGCGTCTGTTTCCTGAGGTTCAAGCTTCGCGATTTCACGCTCTGCGATTGTTTCTCCGCAGACTTCGCACTTTTTAACCTCTTTGCCTGCCGCCTTAGTCGTGGCGGGAGTTACGACTGTCCACTCGCCCGGCTTGTGGCCTGTCTTGGGTATCGCCTGAGTGTAGCTTTCGCCGCACTCGCAGGTGTAGGTCATTATTCCGTCTTCTGTGCAGGTCGGCTCTTTCGTTACCTCGCCCTTGTAGTCGTGCTCGTGAGCGGGTTCGGTATCCGTCGGAGTCGGCTCTGTGGGAGTCGGTTCCGTGGGAGTGGGTTCCGTGGGAGTCGGCTCTGTGGGAGTCGGTTCCTCGGGTTCGGGAATTGCTTCAAACAGAGCTGTGATTGTCAGATTTTCGGCAGGCATTGCTTCGGGAATTTCCGCGTCCCAGCCGATGAAATCAAATCCGTCTTTTTGCGGGGTCTCCGGCTGAGGAACGGGCTGACCGAAACTCACATAAAACTGCGCGAATTCCTCACCGTCAACAATATATGTTACGGTGTGGATGCTTTCGCCTATCGCGGCGCTTACGGTTTCGGCTGCGGCATCGTTGTAATTCTCATCACCCGCAACTCTGTAATAAACGGTATATGTACCTTCCTCCGACGCTTCGGGAATTTCCGCCGAATAATTCTCACCGTTAAGTGAATACTCGAGAGTGCCGCCGGTTGTGCTGCCGGGAGTTACAAGCTCTTTTTCGGTTCCGTCAGCTTTAAGACCCTCAACGGGAACGGGAGCGGTCACTTCGGGGTCGGCTTTTTCAATACTGAATATCAGATACTGATCCGTGGAGTGATAGTAATTGCCCATACCCTCAATGGCAAACAGCGCTGTCGGCAGTTTTTCCACATCCTCTTCATCGGGGTCGGAGGCGTTTATATTGTTTTTCCACTCTTTGTGGACGATTCTGTAATCAACGCCTTCCACAAGTTCCTTCTGAATATATGAATCTTTAAGGAAAGCGAGCTCCGGCTCTTTTGCGGTGCCATCATAAACAAAGGAATCGGTATCAAGTCTCGCTTCCGCCGTGTACCAGATAAGGCGCGGGTTTATTTTCCAGCTTATCTCTTTTGCTTCAATGGTTCCGTCGCTCCAGATATATCCGTCCTCAAGGGTTGCCGTGGCGGTGTATTCGCCGGCGTCGGTTGCCTTGACGGTGCCGGTGAGGGTGTAGCCCTCGCCTGCCTCAACGCCCGTATATTCGGTTCCGTTATAGCTTTCCTCTATTCCTTCGGGGATTTCAACCTCGGTATATACCGGAACACCCGTCGGGTCGGATTCCAGATTTTGTAATTTTAAAGCGGGACGAATACCGTCATAAGTGTGACTGGTATAGTAGTTGTAGTCGACATAGCCGTCGTAATAGACATAGCAGGAAAAGTAGGAATCAAAGCCGGGCGAGCGCAAACGCCAATTAGAGCATCCGTCATAGCTTCTTCCCGATGAATTATACACATAAAGTCCCAGACACTTGGCATAATCGCTGCCCTTTGCCTGTCGGGATGAATCGTAATTTGAATAAGAAGTGCTGAAGCCGTAACTGTCGTTTGAAGCTTCATCATAAGAGAGAAGAAAGACCTTGTCGTTTGTTGACGGCGCATCATATTTTTCATATCCGGTTGTACCGGTCAATGTATAATATCCGTCATTATTAAGCGTTGTTGTTTTGATATTCAATTTCTGCTCATCGGAAAAAGCTGTATTATAAAAATCGCTGTTCAGCCAATCTCTTATGTTGCTCTTCGCGTAGTTGCTCGCATAGTAAGTTTTGCCGGAATCGCCCCAATATTCGGAATCGGCATTGAGCAAATAGTTATTATACGGCTGGCTGTCAATTATTGTTTCACACATCACAAGCCCGCTTTCGGGATCGAGCACACGCCATTCAATCGGCTCGAATTTGAACCAATATACATTGCCGTATGTGTAACCGTTATCATCTTGGTATGTTGATACTGATGTTGATGTAGTATATCCGGTATAATAAGGTCTGTATGTATCAAAAGTTACCGCTCTGTATTTGACGCCGTCAAGAACAACATCCTGATAATTCATATAATCCGACGGTACCATATTGCCGTCATCTTTTGTGCCTGTGCCGCTGTAATAGCCGTAGCTTACCCAGCCGTCATCCGTAAGCTTTTCGTTCAGCGCGGCAACCGTCGTTTCATCCGTTACGCCGCTTTGCGGATAGGTGCCGTAATAGAGCGTGTCGCTGACGGAGTAGGTTTCCGCATCGGCGGAAGTAATGGTTACGCAAGACAATGCCGAATAATAACCACTCGGAATTTCCGATGCGTTCTTATCGGAAATCAAGCAGAGGGGGGCGGAGATTTCGGCATCGCCCTGTGCATCTTCATCAACGGTGCAGGAGAAGGTCATCAGAGCCGTGGGGGCGTCACTTGAATAATCGCACCCGAATCCAAGAAGTTGTTTGTTTGACTCATTAAATGAAACCGAGCCGTATCCGCCTACATTCAGAGTGCTGCTGAGATTATCCGCCAACGCATAATCGTCAAATGTAAGCCCTTGGGGAATATCAAGCTTAAGCTGAATACCGCCGAAATCTTTGACAGAGCCCATATAAACCGTGTAATTAACGGTGTCGCCGGGGTAACAATCATATTTGTCGGGAATTATATAAACGGGAACACTGTCTGTCGCGGTAACGGCGGCATTGACAGAAAAGGAATCTTTAAAAGCGAACGGAACGCCGTTATTTACAATTATATTATCAACAGATGTTTTATCAATATAATATCCGAAATCTGACTCTAACTCAAAACGGGCGTAATATGTTTCATTTTCGGCAACTGTTCCGGTGAAGAAACCGCTGTAGGGGTAGCCGTAAACCCAATTGCCCTCGGCGTTATCACACCAGAATCCGTCGGTATATTCGTGAAAAGGGGAACGGAAAAGCACAGCATTGCCGTAAACGTATATTGACGGCGCCGGCGAAGAGGTGGGCGAAGCGTTGCCGCCGCCTGCGGCGTAATTATTGACAAAGGTTATTTCAGAGCCTATCTCGGGAGACTTAACGACCGCTCTCACCGAGGCGGGCTTTTGCCACAGAATATAGAAAGTCATACCGTCTGTAACATTACCGGATACTTCTTCCGAAGCATATTCATTTCCGTCGCTGTATTCCTCAATGGGATTTAAGCCGAGCGAATCCATACGCTTCATTGATTTATCATGGGGATCGGGAGCGTATTCAAACAATGATTCGGTGAAGTCGCTTTCGACATCAAAAACGGTCGCGCTCGCGTCAACTTCAAAAGAAACGGTTGAGCCGCTGACGGTAAAGCCGTCAACAGAGCCGAAATAACGCCTCGCATAGCCTTTGTGGTCCGCACCGAACTCAACATTGACGGTAACCCTGCCGTCATCGGCAAGCGCAACGGTGCCGCCGACAGCAACCGCGCCGAGCACGAGCATCAGCGAGATTAAAAGCGATAATACTCTTTTGAAATTTTTCATAGTCTGACCTCCAAACAGATTTCAAAAATTGATTACTTATATATATTATCATACAAATACGGTACATACAATAGTAAATTTGCAAAGTAATCCACAGCGGCCGCACGGTTTTTGTAATGAATTATTTTTGGGCCCCCGAGTAGGGGCGAATATTATTCGCCAGTTATAATTTTGGTATCTCCGTCGGGCGATTGATAATTGCCGTTACGGTTTTGTTTTTGCTGGCGATTGATAATCGCCCCTACGGTCCTCACGGACATCCCTGCGGCGGCAAGCATGAATGCTTGCCCTACGTTATTACAATCCGGAGCGCAGCGACCCGCGATTATGCATTATGCATTGTGCATTATGCATTGAAAAACCTCCCACAACAATACTGTGGGAGGTTTTTGCTTATTTTCCAATATTTTTGAAAAAATCAATAACCTTCTGGATTATTCTGCACAGCCAGTAATACAGCCTTGCAAAGAAGCAGTTATTGACTTTGACGGTGGTTTCTTCGGTTTCGCCGATAACCTTGCCGTCGCGGTTTGTCACTACCGCTTTAATTGTGTAATTCTCTGTCGGATTATCAACTCTGAAGCCGTTGCCTTCTCCGGCTTTCTCGCCGTTGACATACCAGGTGACTGT
>JAFWRV010000351.1 GCA_017519685.1 Clostridia bacterium | reverse complement strand
TCAGTAAAGAAGAGCAGGCGCTTATGGAGCGCTGGATGCTGTGCGCCGGTGATATCGAACAGTTTACCGAAGATGAAAAACAGATTCTGAGAAAAATCGGAGTTCTTAAAGATGCCTCACCGGTTACGCCAAAACCCGCATTTATATCGGAACCCACTAAGCCGGAAAAAATCGCGCCTGCCGCGCCAACTTCTGCTAAGCCTGCTGCGCCGGCTTCTAACAAGCCTGCTGTGCCTGTTTTTACCGGGAAAGAAAATAAAACAGCTATTCCCGAAGAAAAATCAATAAAATCCGAACCGGTTTTTGAAAATAAAGGTATCTCGTCTTCAAAGACAAAAGCAGCAAATAACGGATTAATAAAAATAATAGTTGCCGCGGTTCTGGTTGTTTCTCTTATAGCTGCCGCTGTTGCGTTAATCCCGAAAATTTCCAAAAAGCCAAGGCAAGAAGATAATAATATTACAGACACGACAGAGGAACTGACAACTCTTGCTTCCACGGTTGCGGAGATTATTTCTGAATTAACAACAAAAGAGCCCGAAACAGAAACTACTGTAACAGAAACTACGGAAAAAGAAATTATATCCACGACCAAGGAGACAACTACCGAATTAAAAATTATTTCCAAAGCATATATAAAAACCAAAAACAGCGACAGCAAAGTCAATCTTCGTGAGTCTCCAAATGAAAAATCAAAATCCCTCGGTACTTTCGCAAGCGGAACAGAAATCGGTATTATTGAAAAATCCGGAGACTGGTATAAAGTTACCGTGAACGGAAGAACCGGATTTATAAAGAGCGATTATGTCAGCGATAAAAAACCGGTTGCTTTCTCGGAGGGATATGGTAAAAGTGGAGTTTACTATAACGAGTGGGCAAATATAAAATGCAAATATTTAAATGCAGGGAATACAACTGATGAACCTGATAATAAGCCTAAGGAAATTGGACAAATTATGTTTTCAACGCAAGATCAAGAAAATAATCTGAAAATTTTTATTGGATATAAAAAAAGCAGCATTGAAGATTCTGTTGAACCTTATGACAATTTGGAAGGAGAACCTTTTTACGGTAATATTGCAGGAAGAAGGTGTGTGTGTTATGATTTTAGAACAGTAGGTTCCGTTTTGTTTTCTTATTGGGGACGGGATTGTTATTTTCAGATTGACGACTATACTGTTATTGTCAGGCTGCTTTCCTATAATGACAAGTCAACTCTTGATGTCTTACAAAATATGATTCAGGAAATAGAATAATAATCTGTAACACATCATAGACTAACAGAAAGGAACAAAACATGAAAAAAGTTTTAATGATTTTTCTTGCCTTTTTACTTGCTTTTTCACTGACCGCGTGCGGCAGCAGTACCGTCAAGACCGATACATCCGATACCCCGGAAACCGTGTCCGAAACTGCGTCCGAAACCGTTTCTGAAACCATGAATCCGGAAACGCAGACAACTGCTGAGGATTTAAATAACAGTCAAGAATATATTTCGGCGGTAAAAGCCGCTTACAATGAAATAATATCTGACGAATACTATGACCCGGACTCTTCTTTAAGCGCTTATATGACCGATCTCAACGGCGACGGTTATAAAGACATTGTGTATGCGACAATGTGGATGCCGCAGGTTATGATTTACGAAAACGGCGGCTTTGTGGATTGCCCGATTGAAAGCGATGTTATCCTGGGAAGTATGTTCCCCAGCGGTAATGAGGGAGGATATTTTATTGACCCGGAAAAAAGAATAATAGTTATCCGTTATGACGGACATACCACGGGAACAGCCCTTGAACACGGCGCCGAAGCTTTCAGAATAGCAGGCCATACCGCGGAAAGCTTATGGATAGAGCGGTTTGACGCTGAGTCGTATTATGATGATGAACAGCTTGATATCAATTCCGATGAAGATCTTGAAAAGGTTCAGGAAGCCGTAAACGAGAAATATGACAGAGAGCAGTATAATCCGAGAATCAGTGACTACAACCTTGTCAGTTTCTATGACGTTTGCGCGCCGTGGGACGGCAGTGTTCTGAACTGAATACAGCACAGACTGAATGATATAACAATGCAGGAAAGCAGCGCTTAACGGCGCTGCTTTCTGTTTTGCAAACTTAAGAATATCAAGGACGGAAAGCAGTTTATCGAAATGGATTTTTCAGGCCTGTGTAACGTTTTTGCCTCCGGTGTGTATATGATGGTGAACGGAGCAAAATGTGGTCCGGACACAGTTTTTGCTGCGTATCTTAGTAAAAAATCAAACGGAGGAATTAACAATGAAGACAATAAAAAGATTTATAGCAGTTCTTATAGCACTCACAACAATTATTTCAAGCTTTGCCGTTATGGCCGGAGCGGCAAATATATCGGTAGTTAACGGCAGAAGCGACGGAAAATGGCTCTTTCCGCTTGGAAGCAATTATTATCAGAGTATTTCCGATTGGGCAGGATGCCACGCCAATCCGTCAACAATAGGTTCCTGTCCGTTCCACGGAAACGGATGCAAGCATAACGCGAAATGCGGCGCAGATCATTATACCTATCAGGGACAATTCGGACACAACGGAATTGATATCGCTGCCGGAAAAGGAGTTCCGGTAATGGCTTCAGCGCCGGGAACTTTGTATTATGTTGAATATAATCTTGGCAGCAGAGGACTTACAGCGGTTGTTGAACACAAAATCAATGATAATGATTCATATTACAGCTATTATCAGCATCTGAACGGCTTTAATAAAAATTTCAAAAACGGTTCATCGGTTAAAGCCGGAGACGTTATAGGTTATGTCGGAAATTCAGGAGGTAATTATGGCTGCCATC
Source organism: Clostridia bacterium (assembly GCA_017519685.1). GTDB lineage: Bacteria > Bacillota > Clostridia > Oscillospirales > Acutalibacteraceae > CAG-177. The sequence continues at coordinate 420 of JAFWRV010000351.1, read as the reverse complement.
TTCATTTTGGTATTGTATTTGGTCAGGCAGGCAAAGGAAACAACGCAAAAACCGGAGAGTATTTAAACACTCTTGAAGGTTACGGATGGATTACAACAAAGGATTACAAATACGGACGAATTGTTGTGAACCCGGACAGCACAAATGCCGACACAAAGCTTGATACAGTTAACTGTCACAGAGGATCTGTTCACTATGTTTTCGATAAAAGCGAGGTTAAAATAGGCACGCATATCTGTTCTGCTGCAACATCACAATTAGTAAAATATGAAAGCGCTCATCCTCATTATGCGGTTTACAAATGTTCCTGCGGAAAGACATGGACCGACAAATCAAAAACCCAGGTAAATTCGGATTGCGATATCTGCCAAGGAAAGCCTGTATTTTCAGGTATGTCAAAGCCGACATCAGTAAAGTTGG
>JAFWRV010000350.1 GCA_017519685.1 Clostridia bacterium | reverse complement strand
TGTTGCACTTTCTCGGGTCCGGCTTTATTTTTTCGTTTATTTCCTCAACCCGTTCGATGCCTTTTTCCTGCATAAACCCGACGAGTTTTTCAAATATCTTGACAAGTATTCTCGCGTCCTCATCGGCCCTGTGATGGTCAAACGCGGGAAGCTTCAGCTTTTTGGCAACATTGTCGAGAGTATATTTCTTCGCGTCTTCAACAAGCTCGCGGCAGAGCACAAGCGTATCTATATGAGTGTAATTGTAATCAATGCCGTTTCTTTCGCAGGCGGCTTTGATTACATCGGTATCAAATGTCGCGTTGTGAGCGACAAGAACGACATCTTCTCCCGCCCATTCAAAGAATTTTCTTACCGCTTCTCCCTCTTCCGGAGCACCGGCAACCATAGAATTGTCTATTCCCGTCAGCTCTGTAATCCTTTCGGGAATGCTCCTTCCGGGATTGACAAAGGTACGGAATGAGCTGACCTCGGCGCCGTTGACCACTTTGACCGCGCCTATTTCGGTCAGACGGTCATAGCCGGTGCGAAGACCGGTGGTTTCAACGTCAAAGACAACGAATGAGCCGTCAAGGGGCATCTGCCTGTCCCCCGTAACAGCCGTAACCGTATCGTCAACGTAGTAGCCCTCCATACCGTAGAGAATCTTGATACCGAATTTTTTTGCCGCGGCTGCCGCTTCCGGAAATGCCTGAACCACGCCGTGGTCGGTAATCGCTATCGCCTTATGTCCCCATTTCGCGGCTCTTTCAACGAGGCTTTCCGCGGTTGAAACGGCGTCCATCTGACTCATTTTGGTATGAAGATGAAGTTCAACACGCTTTTCTTCGGCGGTATCCTCTTCAATCATCTCCTCAGCCGTCATAATCGAGGCGGCTTTGATTACATGAGTCTTCATATAGTTGTCATATTCGATATGACCTTTGATTAAAAGGGTCTGACCGGCGTCAATTGTTGACGCGAGCAGACGGCAGTTTTCTTTTTCGTCAAAGATTTTGACGGGATAAGAGTCGGTTCTGTCGGTGATATAGAATGTGATTATATTATATCTTCCGTCCTTGGTGGTCCTGACATCCGTCGGCAGACTTTCGGTGGCAAAGGTTTTGCCCCAGACAACGGCGTTTCCTGTTTCAATTGACAAATCTTTGAGATTGACCGGCTTGCCCTTTATCTTTCTGCCGTAGAGGATTCTGGAATTGGTGATTGAAATCGGGAAATCCTCATATTCGCGTACCGGTTTTTTATCCTTTTTCGGCTCGGCAACCTGAACGGAGGTCTGTATAGCTTCGCTCATCATACGGTCATATTCCGGAGAGTTGAAATCCACTATGGCGTCGCCTTTGATTTCAACCGTATAATCCGCGCCGAAATGACGGGCGATATAGTCGTGAATGAATATATCGGCATCCATATTGTTGAGCAGGGACGCTCCGTCGGTTGTTTCAATCAGGATGCTGCCGTCTGTGATGAGAAAATGCGCGTCATCGATAAGACCGTCGGAAGCGTTGATTTCCGCTTTGAGAGCGGAAATGATTTCGGGAACGCACTTTTCACCGAATTCGCTTTCCGGATAATGAGCATCTATAACGGCGCGCTCAATTCCTGTTTTTTCGCAAACCGTTTTGCAGGCATCGGACAGAATTTCGCGGGCGACATATTTTTCAAAGGATGCCGTGATATTTAAAGTATTTGAGTTTTCGTCAAGTGATATCCGCGACACCGCGCCGCCCGACAGAGGGTCGCACAGCTCGGGAGGAAGATATTCACCTATAAAATAAAGCAGATTATTATCTTTCATTTCAGTTCAACTTTCCTATTTCTTCAATCAGCCTGTCAACGGCTTCACTTTCGGGCACCTTGCATATTATCTCGCCTTTGCGGAATATCAGCGCGCTTCCGTCTCCTCCCGCGATGCCTATGTCCGCTTCTCTCGCTTCTCCGGGCCCGTTTACGGCGCAGCCCATCACCGCGACCTTCAGCGGCTTATTACAACCCGCAAGCGCTTTTTCGACTTTGTCCGCAAGCGAAATCAAATCTATTTTCGTCCTGCCGCAGGTAGGGCAGGAAACGATATCGGGGCAGGGCGCGCCGAGACCGAGCGCCTTGAGAATATCCTTGCCCGCGCCGACTTCCTTTACGGGCGACGCCGTCATCGAAACGCGGATTGTGTCTCCGATACCGTCGGCAAGCAGGGAGCCGATGCCGATAGCGGATTTAATCAGAGAGCTGTTATATGTTCCGGCTTCCGTAACTCCGAGGTGGAGAGGGTAACGGCATTTTTCAGCGGTCAGCCGGTATGCCTGTATCATCGTGCGCACGTCGGATGATTTTATCGAAATGACAATATCGTCAAAATCATATTTTTCAAGCAGCGAAACGTGATACAAGGCGCTTTCGGTCAGCGCTTTGGCGCAGGGAGAGCCGTATTTCGCGAGAATATCCTTTTCAACGGAGCCGGAGTTTACCCCGATGCGAATCGGGATACCCTTTGCCTTGCAGGCGGAGGCGACCGCTTTGACCCTGTCGTCGGAGCCGATGTTGCCGGGATTGATTCTTATTTTATCAACGCCCGCCTCAACGCATTCGAGGGCAAGGCGGTAATCAAAATGAATGTCCGCGACGACGGGAACGCCGACGCTCTCCTTCAGGGCATAAATCAGCTTCACCGCCTCTTTGTCGGGAACAGCGGCGCGGATAATTTCACATCCTGCGCTCTCAAGTTCCCTTGCCTGGGCAATGCTTCTTTCAATATCGTGAGCGGGAATGTTCAGCATAGACTGAACGGTTATCGGGCTGTCACCTCCGATAAATACATTTCCCGCTTTAATTTTCTTTGATTTACGTCTTTCCATATTATCCTTTTATAAGTTTCCAGATATCGCTGAATGAAATGACTGCCATAAGCGCGAGCAGCAATATCATTCCTATCGCGTGAACGAGGCCTTCGAGCTTGCGGGGAACGGGTTTTCTGAAGATAATCTCAATGAGGATAAACAGCAGATGGCCGCCGTCAAGAGCGGGAAGGGGAAGGAGATTGAATATGCCTATATTGACGGCAATCAGAGCCGAGAGCATAAACAGATACTCCCAGTCTGTGTCTTTGACAGCAATCTGAGCCGCGTCGGCAATGTATGAAACTGTGCCTATCGGACCTGAAAGGTCGCTTATTCCGTAATGACCGGTAATCAGGTCAAACAGGGAAAGATAGACAAGGCGCGCGTAAGAGAGCGTCTCAAGCGGAGTGTATTTAAGCACCGACAGTACCGACGGCTCAAGTCCCTTTATGCTGAAGTCATAAATGATAACGTTTGTTTCCTTGCCGTCGTATTCTCTCTTTTCGGTGTTGAAGGCGACACCCTTGACAAGAACCTTTTTGCCGTCTCTCTTGACGGTGATATCGAAAACGCCGTCTTCATCCCTTGTCATCAGGAAACTCATATCGTCGCCCGTGAAAACGTGCTTATTGTCGATTTTGAGAATCTTATCGTGAACCTCAAGTCCCTGGTCGCAGGTTACCGCGCCGTCAAAGAAAGAATGGATTTCGGTGGTGCCGATAAGTTCATCGGTTGTGCCGAGCATAATCATTATGATAATCATACCCATAATCAGATTGACGGTGGCGCCCGCGGCGATGATGATGAATCTCTTCCACGCCTTCTGGTTACAGAACGCCCTTGTGTCTTCGCTGGATTCGTTTTCACCTTCCATGCTGACATATCCGCCTATCGGGAACAGACGGAGGGAATACTGGGTTTCACCCTTCTTTTTCTTAAGAAGGCAGGGACCCATACCCATTGAGAATTCATTGACCTTGACTCCGAAAATCTTAGCGAAGGTGAAATGTCCGAGTTCATGGAAAAATATGAGCATACCGAAAAACACTATCGCAATGAGAATCGGCCAGACCTTTCCCCAGATTGTTCCCGCTGAAATTGCCGCGGGAACGGCAGCAATCAGTTTTTCCATAATGCCTCCGTTCTTGCCCGGACCTCTCTGTCGGTTTCGAGCACGTCATTTATATCAAAGTTATCTTTATCATATCCGCAGCCGAGCGATGCCTCCACGGAGCGGAAAATGTCGGTAAAACCGATTTTTCCGTTTCTGAAAAGCTCATTCGCTTTTTCATTCGCCGCGTTTACCGCCGCGGTCGCGAGTCCGCCTCTGTCGAGCGCCTCGCGGCAGTAATCCATACAGCGAAATGTTTCGTTATCCGGTCTTTCAAATGTCAGATTGGCATATTCCGCAAGGTCGAGTTCCCTGACCGGACTTTCAAATCTGTCCGGATAGGTCAGAGCATACTGAATCGGTATTCTCATATCCGGCACTCCGAGCTGGGCTATGACGGAATTGTCGCTGTACATAACGAGTGAATGAATGACGCTCTGTCTGTGAACAACAACGTCAATATCCCGGCTTTTCATATCAAAAAGGCGCGCCGCCTCGATTATCTCAAGTCCTTTGTTCATCATTGTAGCCGAGTCGATGGTTATTTTCGCGCCCATTGACCAGCTCGGATGATTCAGGGCGTTTTCGAGAGTGACGGTTTTGAGTTCTTCACGGGTTTTCCCGAAAAACGGTCCGCCGGAAGCGGTGAGAATGAGTTTTTTGACCTGCTTTTTATCCCGGCACCCCTGAAGCGACTGAAAGATTGCCGAATGCTCGCTGTCAACGGGAAGTATGCTGACGCCTTTTTCCTTCGCGAGATTTGTTATATAATCTCCTCCCGCGACAAGGGTTTCCTTGTTTGCGAGAGCAAGACGGTTGCCTGCGTCTATCGCCGCCGCCGTCGGCACAAGACCGGCTATGCCGACGATGCTGTTCAGTACGGTGTCCGCGGGAAGGGAGGCGCAGAATTCAACGCCGCCGGGCCCGGAGAGAATCTCGGTGCCTGTGTCGGCAACCCTTATTTTAAGGTCCTTTGCCCTGTCTTCATCGGCAACCGCGGCAAAGCGGGGAGAAAACTCCCTTATCTGATTTTCAAGCACATCGGTTCTGACATTTGAGGTCAGGGCGTTTATTTTCAGGCCGTGCATTCTCGCAACATCAAGCGACTGGATTCCGATTGAACCGGTTGAGCCGAGAACGGTAAGATTGCTTATCATTGATTTTTCCTCTGTATAATAAACGGGCGGCTGTAATCATACCGCCCGCCGGATTTCATATTATTTTGAAGCCGCCACGAATAACTCCATAAGAATGTAAGTTACCGGAACGGTGAAAAGGAACGAATCTATTCTGTCCATCGCTCCGCCGTGAGCGGGGAACATGGTTCCGAAGTCCTTGACTCCGAAATTGCGCTTGATGACGGATGCCGAAAGGTCTCCGCACATACCGCCGACACACAGAATCGGGGTTGCGATAAGAACGTGCCACCATTTTATTGCTTCGATAACATCGGCATGGAAGAAGAAATGATGACAGATCGCGTAGGTCGCGAGCGCGAAAACAGTTGTTCCCACAACGCCGCCGACTGCGCCTTCAACTGTTTTTTTCGGGCTGATTTTCGGAGAGAGCTTATGCTTTCCCAAAGCCATTCCCGTGAAGAGAGCGAAGGTATCGCTGAGCCATGAAGCGTACATTGCGATAAGAAGAACGAAAATTACCTGACTGCGGCAGAAGAGACCGCTGTTTTCCATAAGGTTATATGTGCGCAGTATTCCGCAGAGCGATTCGGGTATCGCGATTGAGCAGAAAAGACCGATTGCGGCATTTTCAAATTTTGTTTTCTCATATGACTTGAGCATCATAATCAGAACCGCGATTATGTAAGCGGCAATGAATACTCCGTCCGAAAACGGAACGAATCTGCCGAGGTCGAGAAAAATATAGAGCGGGAGCAACGCCGAAAAAATCATGGTGACCGCCGTCAGTTTTTTATTCTGACACTGCGACACTCCCATTATTTCGTGCATACAGATGGGACAGAAAATTGCGATCATAATGCCGATTGCAATTATATATCCGTATCCGGTGCAAACGAGAAGACCGACTGCGAAAGCGGCGGCAGCCACGCCGACTAAAACTCTGACAAACATAATGAATATCCTTTGCTGAAATAAATCATACTCCGCCGAAACGTCTGTTCCGGTGACAGTAATCAAGAATTGCCCGGTCAAGATCATCGGTTGTGAAATCGGGCCAGAGAATATCGGAAAACCAGAATTCCGAATAAGCGGACTGCCAGGTCATAAAGTTTGACAGTCTGTATTCTCCGCTCGGCCTGATTATCAGATCGGGATCGGGCTGACCTGCCGTGAAAAGATTATCCGCAATATCCTCCTCGGTTATCTTGTCGGGGTTGACCGCCCCGTTTTTCGCTTTACGGGCGAGTTCTCTGAAAGCGTGGACTATCTCATCCCTGCCGCCGTAATTTATGGCAAGGTTGACAGTCATCACTTTTTTGTCCGCGGAATTTTTTTCGAGTGTGTCAAGACGGCTGATTATATCGGAGGGCAGGCCTTTTCTTTCTCCGATAAGGTGAAATCTGAGACCTCTGCTCTCGTTTTCTTTTTCACGCTCGTTGGCTTCCTCGAGATAATCGCGGAACAGTTTCATAATGGCGGCTACCTCCTTCGGAGGTCTCCGCCAGTTTTCCGTTGAAAAGGCATAGAATGTCATATATTCGATGCCGAGATCGGCTCCGTAATCACAAATTCTCCGGAAGGCGTTCGCGCCTGCCTTGTGACCCTCGCTGCGTTCAAGCCCGCGGCGGGTTGCCCAGCGGCCGTTTCCGTCCATGATTATGCCGATATGCTTAGGCAGAATAATGCTGCTTAGTTGTTCCTGAGTCATAGCAAAATATCAAATCAGATGGACATGATTTCCATTTCTTTTTCTTCCGCGGCTTTGTCGATTTCCTTTATATACTTATCGGTATAATCCTGGATTTCTTCTTCCGCGTCCTTAAGGTCATCCTCGGTGATTTCGGATGCTTTTTCCATTTTCTTTGCCTTGTCGATGGCGTCGCGTCTGATTGAGCGGATTGCTATTCTTGAGTTTTCCGCCATATTGCGGACATCCTTGCTCAGTTCCTTACGGCGTTCTTCAGTAAGCTGGGGGAAGATGAGGCGGATAACCGAGCCGTCGTTCTGGGGATTGATGCCGATATCGGATGCCTGGATTGCTTTTTCGATAGTCTGGATAGTGCTCTTGTCCCAGGGCTGGATTGTAAGGATTCTTGCCTCCGAAACCGAAATGGCCGCCATCTGGTTTATCGGAGTGGGCGTGCCGTAATAGTCAACCTTGATTTTATCGAGAACCGCGGCGTTTGCTCTGCCGGCTCTGAGCTGAGTGTATTCGGTGTTGAGCGCCTTGAGGGTTTTTTCCATTTTTTCTTTTGTGTTTGC
>JAFWRV010000039.1 GCA_017519685.1 Clostridia bacterium | reverse complement strand
TTGTCGAGCTGAGATATCTTGGTTTTGTATTCAACTCGGAGCTTTTCGTTTTCCTTGAACTGCTTCTTCGCCTCGACCTCACCGTTAGCCATTGCCATAGCGTAGAACTCGTCAGATTTGATGTCACAATCTGCGGCACAGGTACAATAAATATCGCGGCAAAAGGAAAAAACGGCATCAAGGGCGGAGCCGATCTCTTTGAGGAAATCGAAAATGAAGACGGAACAACCACCGTTACCGACACTCTGCTCAGTGAAGCGTCCCTGACAATAAAGGACGTCACCGTCAATATAACCGAAGCTGTAAATGACGGCATCAAATCAGACAAGGTTCTCAATATTCTTTCCGGAAATATAACCGTAAACGCGGCGGATGACGGTATCAAGAGCGACTATGTTCTAAATATCGGTGAAAAAGACACGCAAGGACCTGAGATTAATGTCGCAAACTCCTGCGAAGGTATCGAGGGCGCAACTGTCAATATTTACTCCGGCACAATAAAGGTCAGCGCGACGGATGACGGAATCAATGCCGCGAACAGCGACCTGACCGGATATTCTTACAGTTACAATCAGTCCGGCGGATACGTATATATCAATGTCACAAACGGCGACGGAATTGACTCAAACGGCACAATCAATATTACAGGCGGAACCCTTGAAATCTACACACCGTCACAGGGCGACGGCGACCCGATAGATTCCGACGGCGGAACAACAATAAGCAACGCAACCGTTCTCGGAGTGGGAAACTGCGCGATGCCTCAGAGCATCAGCGGTACTTATGTTGCCTTCGGTTCAAACGCGGGACAGGGCGGTATGTCCGGCCGTCAGATTTTCAATAACAAATCCGGCACGGTTCTTGTAAGCGCCGGCTCGGCTATTACTGTTAAAGATTCTTCGGGTAACGTGCTTTACACGGGAAAAGCGGTACGCGACGCAAGTTATGTCATCTTTGCTTCACCCGAGCTTATGTCAAATGAATCCTGCGTTCTTTACGCGGATGATAAACAGGTTGCAACCGCAACGGCGGGAGCATCGCAGGGCGGCGGAGCGGCGCCCGGAATGCCCTCCGGCGAGCAACCGTCAGCGCCCTCCGGCAATATGCCCGAGCCGCCTTCGGGAGAAAGACCCGAAAAGCCCTCGGGTGAACAGCCCGCGCAGACCCCGGATGAACAGCCATCAGCAGGCGACAGTCAGACCGCGAGCGAAACAGACGCGAGCGAAACCGACGCGCAGGGAGATGAAGAGGAAAACCTGTTCCTCAGGATTCTTCATTGGATTATTGACTTCTTCTCAAACCTTTTCACATAACTCCCATACAGCGAACCGGAGCAGGCCTTACGACCTGCTCCGGTTTCGCGCATATTATATTTAATTGTTATATTCTTTAATAACCTTATTCATGACATCGGGGCAGTTTGTGATGATTCCGTCAACGCCGTAATTCAGAAGTTTCCTTGCCGTGTCGGCGTCGTCAACGGTCCAGGGATTTACGCCTATTCCGTTTTTGTGAAGTTCCCTGACATAATTTGCGGTCACGAGGGAATAATGCGGATGAAGATAATCGGCTCCGATTTCCTTCGCGTAATCGACATATTTCAGAAGCATCTTTTCGTAAGTGATTTTTCTGTCGGGGCTGTAAAGAAATCCGGTTTTGCAGGCGGGGTCAACCTCTTTGCACCTGATGATTATCTGAGGGTCAAAGCTTGAAATCAGGAGCTTGTCAAAGAGTCCTGCCGCCTTGACTGCTTCAATTGTTTTGTCGGCAATTGTCTTGTCGCCGTTCTTCGGCTCTTTGATTTCGATGTTCATTACCTTGACCTGCTCATCCTTACAGCAGTCGAGGAATTCTTCGAGTACGGGAAGCTGTGTTCCGGCGAATTTCTCCGAAAAATACGATCCGAAATCAAGCTCGCGAAGACGCTCGAGAGTCATATCCGAAACATTGCCCATTCCGTTTGATGTTTCGTCAACCGTGTAATTGTGACAGATTACAATATAACCGTCCGCGGTCAGGTGAACATCCGTTTCAAATCCGTCGCATCCGATTTCAAGCGACTTGCGGAACGCGGGCATCGTGTTCTGCGGCGCGTATTTATTGGCGCCTCTGTGGGAAATAACATTACATTCAGTCATTTATTATCACCTTTTATCAGAAAAGGGAGCATCCCATTTCCTTGAATTTTTTTATCATTTCGTCGGCTTTTTCACGGGTTAAACCGAAGTATTCGCAAAGGCAGTCAATGCACATAAACTCCTCCGCGCCGCGGTTAACCATCTTTCTGTGAAAGCCGATGTCATCTCTTGTCAGTTCTTTTTCGCAGGAAATACAGTAAAACTCATCCATTATTTTGAAATCTTGCAGAGATAGCATTCACAGTCGTGCGCCTGAATGTTTCTGTACATAAAGTCCTTTTTGACGCCGATATTTTCACCTGTGAACACGTCCTTCATTTCAAGGCCGTAACCCGAAGCGACGGGAAGACCCATATCCTCAAAATAAAAGTCAACGCGTCTTTCGCGGTCATCAAAATTGACAAACATAACAGCGACTTCATTGTCAGAGAGAAGTTTAACAAACACCTTCGCCTTGTCGCCCGACGCCTTATAGGCAGCGCTGCCGTCGGCGTTTCTGGTAATCCAGCTGTAAGACTGGAAAGCGGGTCTGCCTTCCTCATCCTGATTGATTCTTATGAGGTCCTTGTTTGTGACAAGCTTGACGGTTTCCGGGCTGAAAGTGCGGATATCGCCGCCGAGCATAAGCGGAGCTGAGAACATACACCAGATCGCGAACTGCGTTTTATACTCTGTGTCGTTGCATCCTCCGGCGCCGACATTGCCTTTGCCGTACATGCCGATGGTCAGCATATCTATATCGTTGAAGCAGCCGGGAGCGGAATAAGGAAGGTATTCTATCTGGCTGCAGACTATATCTCTCATTGAGGGGAAGGAGTCGTTGATATCGCCTGTGGAACGGTACATGTGAGCACCTGTGGAACGAATCCAGTTATGAACGTCATCCGCGCCCCAGTTGCAGGCGGAGAAGAGAATATCTCTGCCGCACGCCTTGAGAGCCATACCCATCTTTCTGTAAAGAAGGTCGCCGTGATGATGAGCGGGACGGTTGCAGTAATCATATTTAAGAAAATCTACGCCGAATTCAGCGAAGGTTTCGGCATCTATGAATTCATGATCAAACGAGCTCGGATAATTCGCGCAGGTTCTTGTGCCGGCGCAGGAATACATACCGAATTTAAGTCCCTTTGAGTGAACATAATCGCCTACGGCTTTCATGCCGTCGGGGAATTTAATATGGTCGGCAATTATTCTGCCCGATACGGGGTCTCTCTCCCTTTCGCTCCAGCAGTCGTCAATTACAAGGTATTCGTAACCCGCGTCGCGCAGGCCGAGATCAACCATGGCGTCCGCCGTTTCCCTGACAACCTTATCGTTGATATCCTCGCCGAAAGTGTTCCATGTGTTAAATCCCATCGGAGGTGTTCTTGAAAGCATAATTCTGACTCCTTATTATATATTTTCAACCGAGAAATCTATTACAATATTTTCACGGTCGATTTTCAACTGTGTGTACTTTACGCCCGAAGCGTCAAACATTCTCTTTGACGCCAGATTGCCGGGAGTTCCGTTGTATTTATCCGAGAGATAAACGACTTCGCTGATACCGCACTGAATGATTGCCTTGGCACATTCGTTGCACGGGAAAAGAGCCACATAAATCCTGCAGTTTTCAAGGTTTGCGCCTCTCGCGTTGAGAATCGCGTTAAGCTCGGCGTGGCAGACATAAGGATATTTTGTGTCATAATCGTTACCCTCGCGCTCCCACGGAAATTCATCGTCGCTGCATCCCATAGGAAAACCATTGTAGCCCATCGACATTATACGGTTGTTCTTATTTACAATGCACGCCCCGACTCGTGTGTTCGGGTCTTTGCTGCGGTATGAAGACAGCATCGCAATACCCATAAAATATTCATCCCAGCTGATATAGTCCTCTCTTTTAGGCATAATAACCTCCGCAATTTTTTGTTTTTTCAATTCTATCATATCAATATACATTTTGCAACCTGAAAAAGTAAAAAAAGCGGCAGTCTGAGACTGCCGCGGAATGATTCAAAGCAACGATTTGATTCTTTTCTTGTAATCCAGAAACGCGGGTGTCAGATTGAAATCCGCTTCCCTTTTCAGCGCTGAATCAATGACGATTTCATCTGTTATCTTTCCGCCGTTAAGAATATATATCCTGTCGGAAAGCAGAATCGCTTCGTCAATATCGTGAGTAATGAAAAACGTTGAAAGATTAATCTCTTTCATTATGCCGATATACCATTCGTGCATTCTGGATTTGGTAATGGTGTCGAGGGCCGAAAACGGCTCGTCAAGGAGCGCCGCGCCGTCGGAAGCAAGATAGGTCCTAAGCAAAGCGGCGCGCTGCCTCATACCGCCGGACAGAGCGTCGGGGTACATCTCCTGAGTGCCGTCAAGCCCGAAAACCGTAAAATAACGCTCAGCCGTTTCACGGGCTTCCTTTTTACTTTTCCCTTTAATCCTGAGAGGAAGGGAAACATTATCAATAACTTTCTTGTAAGGCAGAAGCAGGTCCTTCTGAAGCATATAGCTGATACTGCCCGGCTGACCGGTGACATTCCTGCCTTTTAACAGGACATCGCCGCTGTCGGGAGGATAAATGCCCGACAAGACATTGAAAAGCGTGGTATTTCCCCCGCCGCTGACACCGAGCAGAGAAACAAGTTCCCCTTCGTTCAGGTAAACCGAAACATCATTCAGCACCTGCTTTTCGCCGAAGGATTTAAAGATATGGTTTGCCGATAGTATTTCCATAGTTTATGAAAGATAGTCGTTTGAGAAGCCGACATTATCCGAAATATCGGTATCGATTGCCTTGTTGTCAAAACACCATTTATAAAAAGCGTTCCAGCGAACGGGGTCGATATATCCCCATTTTTCACCGTCGCCGATATACTGCTTCGAAATCCAGCGCTGGCTTTCTTTTACAAACTCTTCTCTGCCGACAAGCGCGCCTGTTTCATCGCTGCGGATAAGGATTTCCGCCGCTTCATCGGGATTTTCGATTGCATACTTATAACCCTTTTCAATCGCTCTGAGAACCGCCTTCGCTGTATCCGTATTGTTTTTAAGGAAATCGTTGTTTGCTATGATAACGGGTGAATAGTAGTCAAACGCCTCATCGTAATCCTTGTAATACGCGAAATCATATTCCCCGTTCATTTCGGCGTTGATTCCGTCCCACGCGTAGTAAATGCAGAGAGAGTCTATTATATTGTTTTTAAGCGCCTCCGCGGCGTTGGTGGGATAATCCTGGATATAATTAATCAGAGAGGAATCGCCGCCCGCTTTTTCGCAGAGATAGTTTGTCATCGCAAGCTCAATCGGCGCCATATAGGTTGCGTATTTGTCGCCCTCAAGTCCCTTCGGAGTTTCAAGCTCGCCTTTTCTCGCGAGTATGCCGGCTGTATTGTGATTTACAATCGCGGCAACTGCGGTAATACCGAGTCCCTCAATAAAACTCGGAGCAAGATAATCCTGGAAATCAATCGCGAACTGAACGCGGCCCGCGGCGCACAGTTCCGTCGCCGTGCCCTCCTCTGGCTGAATGATTTCTATTTCAATGTTTTCTTCGTCAAAATATCCCTTTTCCTTCGCGACGAAAATACCCGAGTGGTTGGTGTTCGGCGTATAGTCGAGGCAGAGAACTATTTTTGTTTTTTCCGGTGATGTTGAAGTTTCTCCGTCTGTGACGGGCGCTTTATCTTTTGAGCACGCCGCAAAGGCAAAAACCAGACTGAGAACAAGTAAAACAGATATTATTTTTTTCATTTTTCATTCTCCTTTTATATTTTCCGCGGATATTATTTCCGCCTGTTTTTATAGGGCATTGAGATTTTTTCAACTGTTCTGACAAACGCCATAAGCAGCAAACTGACAGCGCATATAAACACAATAACCGCAAACATCTTGTCAAATGAATACGCTTTTTTGACTCTCGTCATATAAACGCCGAGTCCGTTGTTTCCGCCGAGCCACTCCGCTATCAGCGCGCCGATTACGGCGTATGATGACGCTATTCTAAGCCCGGAAAAGAAACCGGGTATGGCATTTGGGAGCTTCACGTGCCTGTATATCTGAAGCTTTCCCGCGCCCATTGAACGCAGAAGATGAATGCTGTCGATATCGGTGCTTTTATATCCGTCAAGCAGTCCGATTGCAACAGGGAAAAAGGTCGTTAAAATCACGAGAGTAATTCTCGGAGCCATACCGTATCCCATCCAGAGCACGAGCAGAGGAGCAATCGCAACGGTCGGAATTGTCTGGCTGATTACGAGCAGAGGATAAAACGCTTTATACGCGAAATCAAATTTATCCATAAGAGTGGCCAGCACAAAGGCGATGGCGATTCCCGCCAGCAGCCCGTAAACCGCTTCCTGCAGAGTGGTGACCGCTTCCTTTGCCATATAGCCGATATTTGTCACAAACGCTCTCGCGACATCGGCGGGCGAAGGAAGCATAAACGCCGGGACAAATTCCCCTTTGCAGACCGCGAACCAGATAAGCAGTATGACCGCGACCGTTATTGCGGGCGGCGCCGTCTTATCAGTGATGTTTCGAAACTTTTTTGTCAATCGTGAGCACCTCTCCTTCGGGACAGTACACGACTTTGATGTATGAGCTGACACTCGGGCAGCCCGCTTTGATCGCGACCTTCTGACAGTTCGCCACTATTTCCATCAGCTGATCGTAACTCTCGCCTTCGATTGTGGTTTCAAACGGCCCGACATAGCAGCTGAGGCCGGTGCTTTTAATATAAGCTATTACCTCATCGACAATTCTGATAAGTTCATCCTCACTGTCAACCTGAGGCAGAACCTGGATTGCTATACTTGCTTTCATACTTTTATTTCCTTTCTGTAAATATTCAAACGGCACCCCTGACGGGATGCCGTATGCTCACTTCCTACGCCCGAATTACCGGGATCAGGTTCATGGGTATAATCTCAGCCGATTCCTCAGCACCCCTTATTTATTCTCTTTTTTCGCTTCAGCGCTGTCACGGTAAAACTGCGTTTTGGGATTGGGATGAGGATTATCTTTCCACAGCTTATCCGCAACCGGCGCCCATTCTTCAGCGAAGCTGTCACACTTGGAGCAGAGTTCCTCCGCCGATTCCTTTTCGATAAGGTCGGTTGAATCCGCCTTGGTTTCGGCTATTATCTTTCTCAGATACTCCGGATTTTCGAGCATCGGGCAGGGTCTCAGGTGATTGTCGTTAAACGGCTGATTATGATAATACGCCATAAACAGCGGACTCTGAAGTCCTTCAATCAAAGTCTTTTTGCGGATGTTTGAATCGGAATAATGAATGAATACGCAGGGCTCCATATCGCCTTCGGAGTTGATATGGAAATAATTTCTTCCGCCCGCGATACATCCGCCAACATATTCCGCGTCATCCTGGAAATCCATAAAGAACATAGGCTTGCCCGTCTTTGTGTTTCTGACCTTCCTGAGCCATTTATACATAAGCTCTCTCTGGTCGGGCTTCGGGAGAAGCGAAACATCGGCATTCTTGCCGACAGGCATATAATTGAAATAAAACGCGAATCTGACACCCTTTTCAACCATCAGGTCAAGGAAT
>JAFWRV010000038.1 GCA_017519685.1 Clostridia bacterium | reverse complement strand
TTACTGAATCCCTTTTCAAGTGTTACATCTTTAATAACCCAGTCGGGCTCTTTGAAGTTTTCGGCGCTTATTTCGTCGGGAAACTCAATTTCAAGGTATGCCAGACCGGACAGCCCGCCCTTGAATATATCTATTTCTTCGGTCAACCCGTCTTGTCTTTTGTTGATATATCTTGTTTTGGAAATCACAAGGCCCTCGGATTTCTCTTTCAGTTTAATATATTCATCGGAGTCAATGTTTATTTCGTATTCATTGCGGCTGAATTTCCCCGCGTTTTCAGGCGAAGATTTGACCGTCAGAATATACCTGCTGTTATTTATCTTTCTGATTCTTATAACGGGAATTAGAACTAATCATCCAGATTAA
Source organism: Clostridia bacterium (assembly GCA_017519685.1). Classification (GTDB taxonomy): domain Bacteria; phylum Bacillota; class Clostridia; order Oscillospirales; family Acutalibacteraceae; genus CAG-177. The sequence continues at coordinate 2,877 of JAFWRV010000038.1, read as the reverse complement.
AGCTGTTTTGATTCTGGGAAATGAGTAGGCTGGTCAAATCGTATTAAAACAAAAGAGCCGGGGCGAAGGCCTCGGCTCATTTTGATAATGATTTGTTGTTTTCTTGTCTGTTGGTTTACATATATTACAGTTAAAAATGAAGGCGTTTATTTACTGCTCAACTATCGGCAATTTTCCAAACAGCATTCTGAAAAACGCGATTATCCTTGAGAAGAAATCGGTTTTAACTTTTATCAACTCGGTTTCCGTAGCATTCAGCACATTGCCGTTTTCATCAACAATCTTTGCCTGTACAGTAAATGCTTCCTTCGCTTCTTTTACGGTAAACTCTTCGCCTTCTCCGAATTTTTGCCCGTCTATGTACCATACAACAGCAACATCCTTTGGCATATCTTTGGTAATTGCAGTGAAGGTTATTGTTGTCCTGTAGTCAACAGTACAAGTATAAGCAAAGTTTCTTATATCTACCGACGGATTAATTGCTTCAGGCGGATTGTCATCAGGTTGCTTTACTTCCTCAAATACCGCATAGAAAGTCATATCTTTTGCAGGCATTGTTTCGGGGACTTTCGGCAGCCATTCTTTGAAGATATATCCAGCCTTTTGAGGTTTTTCAGGTATTTTTATTTTTGAGCCGAATTCAACAATTTCACTTTTTATAATCTTATCATCTGCTGCAAAACTGACTGTATATTCATTAATTATATATTCCGCGTTTACGGTAATATCACTTGCAGCAATGATATATTCAGACCATTTTCCTGTATATCCTTCTTTATCGGGTATTTCCGGTTCGGATATACTTTCCGATTCAACAGTAAACGGAACCTTTTCACCCACTTGATTACCATCTGCTTTGAATGTCGCATAATAGGTTATAGGCGTATATTGGGGATGAATATCAAGGTTACTGCCGTTTATTGTGTATTCCCATTCGCCGGTATATCCGGTTTTAGCAGGCACATCAGGCAAATTGTCAATTATGGAATCGCCATAAGTAAATGTTGCTTCACCAATCTTTACACCATCAACAATGATGTCTTTCGTATAAGTCATTGGCTCACCACATTTATCACATTTGCCATCATCGTTTGAATCAACATGAGAGCAAGTTCCTTCAATCTTATCGTATACTGCATTAATGGTTATATCGGTTGCTCCGAGTGCATAGTCTTCCCATCTGCCATTTTCGTATCCTTCTTTTTCGGGTACTGCGGGTTCAGTAATGGATATTGATTCGACCGTGAACGGAACCTTCTCTATTTCTTCACCGTCAACCATAAATGAAGCATAGTATGTTACCGGATCAAACTCTGCTGTAAACGTAAGAGAATTGTTCGGCATTGCCGGCGGAATGTCGGGAGTCCATTTACTGAAGGTGTATCCGGTTTTATCGGGATTCGGAGGGATATCTGTTATTTCACTGCCATATTCAAGCTCATAAGATAATATGGGTTTATTATCAGCAATAAACGAAACCATATGTTCTTTCAGTTTCAGAGCTGCTATTGCGTTTGAAACAGTTTCAACATATCCGTCAACTGTTGCCTGCTCCGAGACATCTAATCTTTTATCAATATCAGCAATAACCTCATTTAACTCTGCAACTGATTCTTCGGTGTATATGCTAAAATCTTCTGGCAGAGTCTCAAGAATAGCTTCAAGAGCAGAATAATCAGCAACAGAATATTTCGTGTTTTGTATCACTTTTGTTGTTGCTGTATATAGATTACCGTTTTCCTCACATGTAACTATGCAAAAATAATATGGAGCTTTTTTTGCAGATTTAAGATTGAAAACTTTATTTGTTTCACCATCAAGAATAATTGTATTTTTCGTTGTTCCGTCATATGAAGCAAGCCATTGATAGCTCAGATTGAATCCTATAGCATCTATTTCAATATCCTTTTTTGAATCGATAACATTCGGAACAGATTCAGGTTTAATATACGGAACAGGAATAAAAGTGTGTCCGTTTTCATCGGCATACTGCTCTGCGTATGAACCAGGTATACCATAAAATGTCATATCATGAAGATTACAACCTATCTGCTTTAATGCGCTTGATAATATAATAGATGAACTGTCAGGCAAACTGTTAGCATAGATTAAATTCGGAGCTAAAATAATTTCAACATTACTGATGTTCTTAAAAGCTGAGATAGAATTAATGTTATAACATCCTGATATGTCGAGGTATTTAAGAGAAGTTAGATGTCCGAAGCTTTCTATGTCTATGATTTCAACGCTGGGAATTTCAATGTATTCAAACTGACCATTAAAGCAACCGGAACAAAAAGATTTTAATTTTGGAGCTGAAAATACCTTAGCGCTTAGTGATACTTCTGTCCCGCCGCCATCGTTTGAATAAATATCTTCCAGTTCCGGGAAAAACATTACTCTTATATTATCACTAAAATCAAAACTGTCGGCTGCCATTCTTTTAAGAGAAGGGAAATTTAATCCCGAGAGATAAAAGCATTCATAAAATGAACAACTTTCTATTTCTTCACATTTTGGCATATTTGCGCTAACGAGAAAAAAATTATCAGCAAATGCAGATGCTCCAACTGTTTTAACTGCAGGAAAATCTGCTTCCATAAGATATGTGCCATAAAATGCAAAGTTTGAAACGCTTGTAAGTTTGTCGCATAAAGCACCTGAAATGATGCTGTATGAAAAAGCATATTGTCCTATTGATTCAACCTGTGGAGCCTCAAAATAATTTATTGCCGATTTATAGAAAGCACCCTCACCAACAGATTTAAGTGAAGGAAATACAGCATTTAAATAGCTGTATTTGGGGGCAGCACCGAAATAATAGTTTTCGTGAATTCCGGTAGAATAAAAAGCAGCGTTTCCAATAGTTAATAGATT
>JAFWRV010000349.1 GCA_017519685.1 Clostridia bacterium | reverse complement strand
TAGGAGGACTGTATCTGAAAAAGCAGACCGGAACGGAATTTCTCCTGCTTGAAAATCCGAAAGATATCCGGCTCGCCGTTTACTCGATAGGCCCGGGCCTGCTGACCTGCCTTATCGGAAATCAGATTACGGCTTTTTTCCTGACTTATATGAAAATCATCGGGTTCAAACTCACGACCCCGGAAATGAACACTCCTTCGTCCGCGACAGGCAGGATTCTGTTTGTCATTGCCATCGCGCTCATTCCCCCGCTCACAGAGGAATCCGCCATAAGAGGCAGTATTCTCCAGCCGCTTCGCAGATACGGCGACGGCTTCGCGATAGTCGCCTGCGCGATTATTTTTGCCGTTCTTCACGGCAATCTCGTTCAGGCGCCGTTTGCCTTCATTGCCGGAATCGGCCTCGGTTATATCTGCTGTGTCACGAATTCGCTTTTACCTGCTTTCGCGGTACATTTCCTCAATAACCTCTACTCGGTCGCGACGGATTTTATGGTAAACGATATCAAGGACGAAAAAATCCTCGAGCGCAACTATGAAATACTGACAGTCGCGCTGACTGTAATATGTGTTATACTGACGGTTCTGTTTGTCTTCCGCCTGAACGGGCGCAGGCTTCACAAAAAAGTTACTGTTCTCGGAACCGCAGGTAAATTCAAGGCGCTTATCTTCAACCCGCCTATGATAATCGCAATTATCATTATGATAGTTATAACCGCACAATTCGTTGACAGGGTATAAATTATGGGTATCGTAAAGAATGACATTATCCCTCTTGAGATAACAAATTGCGATCTGAACGGAAACGGCATAGGCAGATACAATGACCTTGCCGTTTTCGTTAACGGCGCCGCCGCCGGAGACAGACTCAACGCGCATATTCTCAAGGTCAAAAGCAACTGCGCCTTTGCCAGAATTGACAGTATCACTGTCCCTTCCGCCGACAGAATCGACGCGCTCTGCCCCGTTAATCTGAAATGCGGCGGATGTTCTTTCGGCCATATAAATTACAAAGCGGAAGCGGGAATAAAGGAAAACCATGTCCGCGAGTGTTTCATGAGAATAGGCGGTATCGAGCCGGAATTTGAGCCGATTATCACAGACGGCAAAATATACAGATACCGCAACAAAGCACAGTTTCCGGTTGAGATTTCCGGAAGTGAAATAAAAACCGGATTTTACGCGAGCCGCACCCACAGAGTGATACACTGCCCCGGATGCATTCTTCAGGCGGAGGAATTCGAAGGAATACTCGGCGTTTTTGAAGAATATATTAAACAGACAGCGATAACCTCTTACGATGAAAAATCGCACAGAGGTCTTCTGCGCCATATCTACCTGAGAAAGGGAACGGCGACAGGTGAAATAATGGTCTGCCCCGTAATCAACGGCGATTCCCTTCCCCGCGAAGAACTGCTGGCTGAAATGCTGACGGAAAAATCCGACAGTGTCAAAAGCGTTGTCATAAACATAAACAAAGAAAAAACAAACGTAATTCTCGGAAAGCGCTGCCGCACCGTTTACGGAAAAGGTTACATCACCGACAAGCTCTGCGGTCTTGAATTCCGCATCTCCCCTCTTTCATTTTATCAGGTCAACCGCAATCAGGCGGAAAAGCTTTATTTGAAAGCAACGGAGTACGCGGGTCTGACCGGAAGCGAAAATCTGCTCGACCTTTACTGCGGCACCGGCACAATCGGTCTTACCATGGCAAGGAAAGCAAAACATCTGACAGGAATTGAAATAGTCCCGCAGGCGGTCAGCGACGCGAAAATCAACGCTGAAATCAACGGCATTCACAACGCGGAATTCATCTGCTCGGACGCCGCCGAAGCGGCAAAACGGCTCAGGGACGAAAAGCGGCTTCCGGATGTCATTATTTTTGACCCTCCGAGAAAAGGATGCTCGGCGGAAATGATTAAAACCGCCGCCGAAATGCGTCCCGACAGAATGGTTTACATAAGCTGTGACCCGGCAACACTCGCCAGAGACTGCAAAATATTTGATTCACTCGGATATAAAACGGTAAAGGCAACTCCGGTGGATATGTTCCCTAGAACGGGACACGTCGAGACTGTTGTTTTGTTAGTCAAACTTCCTCCGGATGATACAATTAACATAAAAATGGATTTATCCGAATTCCCTGTTTCAATCCACGATGGTGACGCCACTTATCCTGAAATAAAAGCGTATGTGCAGAAAAAATTCGGTATAAAGGTATCAACGCTTTATATTTCTCAAATCAAAAGAAAACACGGATTGCCTGTCACCGATGCCTACAATAAACCTAAATCGGCTGATTTCCGCCAGCCACAATGCCCTCCCGAAAAGGAAAAAGCAATTACCGATGCATTGAAACACTTTAAAATGATTGATTAATATATAACCCCAACCGTAGTTTTATCACCGCGGTTGGGGTTGTTATTTTTGCTTTTTGTTGCATTTTTGCAACTTTTCGGATTTTGAAAACTATTTTTGTTGCATTCCTGCAACATCGCCGTTTTTTTCGCGCGTCATCTGTATAATTACAGTGGGGACAAGAAATTATAAAGATCGAAAGACCTTATTATGATTCTTCTTTCCAAACAGTTTGCTGCCCTTTTGAAAGTGTTTCACCTTTCATATTGACTCGGATGGTGTTTACTGTTTTCGGTTCTGTGCCGTTTTCAACCCAATTAATGAGGGCTTTCAAACCTTCGGAGGCAGTCATTCCGCCGCCTTTTCCGCGGCAGTTGCCGTGTGAATCGCCGGGCATAACGAACAGTCTGAAGAATTTATCGGTTTCATCCGCTCCCATGGTTTCACGGACTTTGCGATAGTATTCAATTGTTCCGTCAACGGGAATCAGCGGATCATCGGTGCCGTGATCGATAATCAGCTTGCCGTGCTTTGCAAATTCCGATAAATCTGCATTGTCTGCCGCGCAATCGCCGTAAAGCTTAAGACTTTTGTCAAACAACTCTTCAAAAGAATACAGCGAAATCTCTGTTTTTTTCGCCTTCGGATTTTTAAGCACCCAGCGCAGATAAACAGTTGAGAGATAAAAAGGCTGAGCCTTTTTTGATAAAGCAGAGTAATAAAAAGCTCCGACAGGGATGCCGACATTCCAGAAGATTCCGCCCGGATAAAAACCGTGCCACATCCGCTCGCCGTTTTCGCGGCGCGGTCCGTTCCAGATTTCGTTCATCGCTTCGGCATCGTCTTTTGTGATGACGCCGCCTTTTGTTTTTTGCCCTATAAGTTGTTTTGTGTCAAAATCTATCCGTTTTTTCAGTTTGTAATATACTTCATCGCCGCCAACGGATTCCCTTGCTTTTTCGGCGAAAAACTTTATCTTTTGCGGATTAAGTTTATTACCGTGTTTTGCGAGAACCTCAAGTATGAAATATGATTCGGGAACAAATTTACACCAGTTGATTGCTGGGCAGGAAGCCCATACGCCGTCAAAATCTCCGGGATGCTCCTGAACCGCAACCATACATTGTCTGCCGCCGCCCGAACCGCCGTTCATATATGAGTGTTTTATCGGTTTGTTATGAAGAATTTCCGTGACGGCTTTACCGAAGCGAGCCATATCGTGAGTGGTCCGCGAACGCCAGTTTTCGTAATAATCCCGGTTCAGTTCGTTTGTTTCCGGATCAATCATTCTGTCATCAAACGCATTAACATTGTTTGCGTCTGCGGTAGCGGAAGAAAAGCCGTTCATAATAGCATAAGGAACATTGATCCCTCTTGAAGTGTTGTCGGGTTTTGTAAAGTATCCGAGGCCTCCGGTGCCTGTTCCGCCGCCTGCCGTGCCGAGAAAGCGTTTGTTCCAGAGGACGGGCGACCAGACAATTATATTTTCGGTAACTTTTCCTGTCTGAACGGTAATTCTCACATCACAATAATCCGGCAGTTCTTTCAGTTTTGCAAGGAAAGGGAATGCTTTTTCTATTATGTTTGCCCTGCTTCTGTAAATGCCGCTGTCATTTATTTCCGCGCTTGTAACCGTGAATGTTTCATCGGGAAATCTTTTTTTCAATTCATCCGATAAATAAGAAACGCGGCATCTTTCTTTTATTCCCTGAGTCGGAACAAAGCAGGACATATCATAAAATCTGAAGTTGTCTTTTTCTTTCATAAAGAAGCCTCTCAATGATAATGTGATACAAATGTATCACTTTTATCGTTTGATTTCAATTCCCTGTTGTATAAGTGAAACAGAACGGAAGGATTGTATCACTCGATTACGGAAAGCATATTTCTGAAGCTTATCTGAGGCGGCACGGAGTCCATTCCGCGGTTGAGCCACTCATCCACATATCCGTAAATGGCTCCGGCAATTGCGGCGCATATAAAAGCGGTCTTTTCATCCTGCTCCGGTTTCGGGCCGCAGCACAGAAAAATATGTTCTTTGAGAATATGTGAAAGATTGTTCTGTTTTATAAGATTAATTACTTTTTTATTTTTTCTGTATTGCTCAAGTAGCTCTGTCCAGAATGTGGCATAAAACTCATCGGGGCTCTTTTTCTCAAATTCAATCCACCAGTCATCCGTCAGCCTTTTCAGATGCTTTACGAGAATATCATCTTTGGTTTTGAAATTCCTGTAAAACGACGCTC
>JAFWRV010000348.1 GCA_017519685.1 Clostridia bacterium | reverse complement strand
TCTGAGTTTGATTCTTCGTTTATATTGTTGGGATCATCAAACATTGTACTACCTCCGATTTAAACTTAATACAACTGAATTATAAATAAAATATTTTACTTTTTTTTTAACAGAGATTTAAAAATATTGAACATTATATTATCGGAAGTGTAAAGATAAACTCGGTGTATTCATTTTCAACGCTCTGAACGGTTATGTGACCGCCGTGAAGCTCAATCAGGGTCTTGACTATGTAAAGACCCATTCCCGCGCCCTTGACATCATAGCTGCGGGACTTGTCAACTTTATAGAATCTCTCGAAAATCTTGCTTCGCTCTTCCGGGGGAATACCTTTGCCGCTGTTTTTAATCCTGATTATCGCCTTTTCGTTATCGGACTTTGACGAAACCTCGATATAGCCGCCTTCGGGAGTGAATTTGACCGCGTTGTCGATAAGATTGTAAACGACCTGGTTTATCATATCCTTGTCGGCAAAGACCATATTGACTCCGAAGTTGTCGAGTCCGCGGACATCGGCATTCTTTTTCTCGATTATCTGCTCAAAGCTGAGCAGGGTGTTGAATATCATTTCGCTGATATCGAATTTAACCGGGTTAATATCTATCTTGCCCGCCTCAATCTTATTCATATTGAGCATTCCGGTGACAAGACGCGAAAGCCGCTTGACGTCATCGGAAATAATCTGAAGATATTTATCCTGATCTTCCTTCGCGATTGTTCCGTCAAGAATACCGTCAATAAATCCGCTGATAGTCGTCATCGGCGTTTTAAGCTCGTGTGAAACATTCGAGATGAAATCGCGCCTTGACATTTCAAGCACCGACAGCGCCTGCGCCATTGAGTTGAAAGACTCGGCAAGTTCATCTATTTCGGTCCTGTTATTTCTTTTCCTGTTCTTTTTCCTGATTGTGATTCTCTTTGAAAAGTCGCCGTTTGAATACTGCTTTGCCGCCTCATTCATTTCGAGAAGCGGTTTTACCATTTTATATGTATTGTTATAGATGAAAGCAAACGCTATCGCAAAGGCAAAGAGCGAAGCGAAGGCAAACATCCTGAGAATGGTCGAAACATAGGGAAGCAGTCCGCTCGCAACCGGCTGGACCGCAAATATCGCTCCCCTGAAAACCCCTTCCGAGGTAATCGGGCTTGCGACAATGAAATTCTGTTCATTCAGGTAGCCGCCCATATTGTTGATGTTTCTGTAACGCTTGCCTTCGGTAAGCGGCAAAAGGATGCTTTCGGGTATTTCATAAGAACTGTGAAGGATACAGTAGCTGCCGTAATAATAGTTGCTGTTCATCATATCCTTGCAGTAAACAACCTTTCCGCTTTCATTGACTATGAAAAAGTCGGCGTCAACCGCTTCGGAAAGCTGGTCAAGGTTATTGCATATCATCATAACCGCGTTTTTGCCGCTTCTGATTGCATAGTTTGAAGTCAGCAGCTCGCGGGTATTCGAGGCGATATTCTGTGTGTTTTCTTCAAGGTTTGTCATTTTTTCATTCATCCAGACGCCCGAAACAAGCACAAGCAGCGCCCCGCCCAAAAATGCGAAGCAGGCAAGCACTATAAACATTGTCAGGATGAAATTTCTTCTGAACAGCCCGGATCCCCTTTTGAATTTCAAGCTGCCATCTCCTTTGACCTATAAAATATATCGGGGAACCGGCGGCTCCCCGAATCCTGTTTATTCGTTTGTGGCAAACTTATAACCGACCGACCAGACGGTTTTGAGCTCCCATTTGTCGGAAACGCCCTCAAGCTTTTCACGAAGGCGCTTAACATGAACATCAACCGTTCTTGAATCACCGTAATAATCAAAGCCCCATACCTCGTCGAGAAG
>JAFWRV010000347.1 GCA_017519685.1 Clostridia bacterium | reverse complement strand
ATGTGCAACTGCGGCGTCACCAATATCGCCGATTTGCAGCAGAACGCAAAACTGACAGTCGTTTCATCCACAAGCATTGTTGAAGGAGGATATCACGACGTAATTCTCAAAACAACCACCACCGGAAGATAAGGAAAGGAGATAAGATTATGAAATGCGCAATTTACGGAGCAGGATCTCTCGGCACCGTTCTCGGTGCGTACCTTACAAAGGCAGGCGTTGACGTTGATTTAATCAACAAAAACAAGGCACACGTAGAAACTCTCATTTCCAAAGGAGCGACAATCAAAGGCACCGTCAAAATGAAGGTAAAGGTCAACGCGTTGTTCCCGAATGAGATGGATGACAAATATGACATCATTTTCCTGATGACAAAACAGCTTCACAATAAAGAGGTCTGCAAAACCCTCAAAGAACATCTCACGGAAAACGGCGTTATCTGCACACTTCAGAACGGTATCCCCGAGCCCGGCATCGCCGAAGTGGTAGGGCCCGAGCACACCATGGGCTGTACCGTTGAATGGGGAGCCACACTTACCGCGCCCGGTGAAAGCACGCTTACCAGCGAGCCCGACAGTCTTTCATTCCACATGGGTAAAATGGAAGGCATCAGCGACGAACAGTTCAACTCCGTCAAGGAAGTCCTTGAAAAGATGTGCCCCGTTCACATTGAAAGCAACCTTATCGGCGCAAGATGGTCAAAGCTTCTCATCAACGCGACTTTCTCCGGACTCGGCACCGTAATGGGCGGAACATTCGGCGATGTTATTGACGACAAGTTTGCCAGAAGCGTTGCGCTTGAATGCATGAAGGAATGCATTGATGTCGGCAGAGCGGCAGGCGTCAAGTTCGCGAATGTTCAGGGAAAAGATATTTCCAAGCTTTTCTATTACAATAACGGTCTCAAAAAGAAGCTCGCCCTTTCGGCGCTTCCCAAGGCAATGGACAAACACAGAGCAATCGTTCCCTCAATGCTTCAGGATATCAAGAACGGCAAGCCCTGTGAAATTGATGCCATAAACGGCGTTATATGCGAATACGGAGACAAATACAATATTGATACTCCGATTAACGACAAGATAGTTGAGATAGTCAAAAAAGAGCAGGAAGGCATTCTCGAGCTCAACAAAGAAAACATCAAACTCTTTGATACTGTTATGATGTAAAAGTTTAAAACAGCAGGAAGCGGTTTTACGTTTCCTGCTGTTTTTAAAATAATAATACTGATTAAACAGAACGGCTCCGGGATTTAACACCGGAGCCGTTATCAATTTCTTCTGTCTGCGCCCGTTTAACGCGGGCGTCTTTTTATTTTTGCTTGAGTTCTCTTTCAAGCCAGATACTGCCGATATCAAGCGCGCTGTAAAGACCTTTGCCTTCAGCTTTCTTGACTATTTTATCCTTGAGTTTTGTGATATTGGGGTCAGTCCTGAAAAGCTGGACCGTGACCTTGTCGGCTATCTGCTCTCCCTGAAATTCACGGGTGGACATAATCTGCAATATCGCTACATACGGCTGATCCATATAGCCGTAATAGATAGTATTTCCGTGTCTTACAAGGGGTCTGTCTTTATACATCAAAATATCCTGTTCCATTTAAAAACCTCCCGGGTATCACTTAATCCCCAGATAGCACTTGACCATTGCCTGAAGAAGTTCATCTCTGTCAAGGCGTCTGACCATACTGCGGGCGTTATTGTGAGTTGTGATATAGGTCGGATCCTCAGACAAAATATAACCGACAATCTGGCTGATGGAATTATAGCCCTTCTCATTTAACGCT
>JAFWRV010000346.1 GCA_017519685.1 Clostridia bacterium | reverse complement strand
TTTCAATAAAATAATTATTATTTTGCCGAATTTACTTGACTGAAAATTTTTATGGTTATATAATTCTAACCGAACTATTATTAAAGGAGAATTATTATGACTTTTCCTATCAGCGAATTATTATACAGATATGATGTTTTTCCCAAGGTGCTTGTAAAAGGCAAAGAAGCTGAAATTACAGTAAGACCTCTCGGCGGCAGAGTAGATTTTGAGCCCGGTAAAGAATACAAACTTCTGATTTGCGCCCTCGAGCAGGGAAAGCTTGATGATTATCCCGATTCCGCTGATTTTTATGAGCTGACAGTTAAATGTAACGATGAAGGCGGCTTTGTTTTTAAACATACTTTCAACAGAGAAGAGCAGTATTTTCTCCGCTTTTTGAATGATGAAGGGAAAAGGATAATACAGCTTCCCGTATATTGTGTTGAAGAGGATCTTGCCGGAAGATACCCGTTCAGGGGAGATTTGCATATGCATACTACCCGTTCCGACGGCAATCAGATTCCCGCTGTCGTTTGCGCAAATTACAGAAAACACGGTCTTGATTTTATGGTTATATCCGACCACGAAAGATATTATCCGTCTCTTGAAGCGATTGAGTTTTATAAAAACGTAAAAACCGGTCTGAATATTGTTCCGGGAGAAGAAGTGCATATGCCCGACGTTGACGGTTTGACACCTGATTTTCACACCGTCAATTTCGGAGGAGAATACAGCATCAACGCCATTACAGACGGCACGGCAATCGAAACCAAAGGCACCGATCAGAAATACCGCTCTATCAACGGAACTTCTCCCGAATATATGCCTCTTGAAGACTGGCGTAATATGATCAGGGAACTCGCAAAAACAATTGATACACCCGAAGGCGTCAATCCTATACAGGCGGCTATATGCAAGTGGATTTATGATGAGATAAGGAAAGCAAACGGACTCGGCATATTTCCTCATCCGACCTGGATTAACGATGTGTATCACGTTCCCGAAGTATTCAATAATTTTATTACCGAAAACCGTTATTTTGACGCTTTTGAAGTTTTGGGCGGAGAAAACTACTTTGAGCACAACGGCTTCCAGACCGTAAAATATTATGAAGACAGAGCCAGAGGAATCAGATACCCGATAGTTGGAAGCACAGACAGTCATTCTTCTCTTCCTCAGAACAGAAACGCGTTTATTTGTTCTACAATTGTTTTTTCTAAGGAAAACGAGAGAAAGTCGCTCATTCAGTCTATAAAAGATTTTTATTCTGTCGCTGTCGATACAATCAGCAAGGAATTCAGACTGGTAGGGGAGAACAGATTCGTAAGATACGGCTGTTTCCTGCTTAAAAACTATTTTCCTCTTCACGATGAAATCTGTTTCGAGGAAGGCAGACTTATGAGACAGTATGCCGTAGGAACCGCAGAAGAGAAAAAAGAAGCTGCCGAAACGCTTGATTTAATCGGCGGCAGAACCGATACATTGCGTGCAAAATACTTTGATTTCTGAGGCAGATTCAATTATCCATCGCATTAAAATAACAAAAATATAAAATAAATTAAAATTTTACTTGCATTTTAACGATTTATGTGTTAATATTCTTCAGTACAATTACTTTGGAGGTCAAATCAAATGCAGTGGTATATGATACTGTTTGGAGCAATTACAATTTTAACATCAATAGCTCTTATTATTATAGTTCTTATGCAGGAAGGTCGTTCCGACGGTCTTTCGGGAGCGATTGCCGGCGGCGCCGAAACTTTCTTCGGTAAAAACAAAGGCAGGACAATGGAACATAAACTTGTTACAATAACAAAAATTCTTGCAGTTATTTTCTTTGTCCTTTCACTCATTGCTACTCTTGTAGTGCTCTTTATTAAATAACTCACTCATACTTACCTGTTGTTTTACGACAACAGGTTTTTTTATTTTAATTCATTATTTATTCACTTGAAATATATACTATTTTGATATATAATATTAAAAATAACTGAAAAGAGTGATTTTTTTGAGCAGAATAAAACTCGGCTGTCAATTATACACATTAAGAGATTATATTCAGACTTATGAAGATTGCGAAGAAACATTCAAATATCTGAAAAGCATCGATATCAATGTTGTTCAGATTTCCGGCATAGGTCCCATTCCCGCAGAAAAAGTCGCGTATCTTATTCAGAAATATGATATGGATGTCTGCTGTACCCATACCTCGTTTGACAGAATGCTGACCGATATTGATTCTGTTATGAAAGAGCATAAGATTATGGGTATTGATACTTTGGGTATCGGTTCAATGCCCGACAGATACAGAGAAAACTCTGAATCTGTCAAGCAGTTTATCAAGGACGCTTCCGAGGTCGGAAGGATAATGCATGAAAACGGTCTTCATTTTGCTTATCACAATCATTCTTTTGAATTTCATACGCTTGATAACGGAAAAAGACTTTATGATATGCTGATTGAGGAAACAAATCCCGATTATTTCGGGTTTATTGCCGATACATACTGGTTTCAGTACGGCGGCGTAAACCCTTCGGAATATATCAGGAAAATAAAAGACAGGATGAAAGTCTGTCATTTTAAAGATTATAAAGTTGACAATACCGGCAAACCGATGTTTGCGGAAATCGGTACCGGTAATCTCAATCTGGATGATATATACCGCGCTTGTAAAGACAGCAATGTTCAATATATAGTAATTGAGCAGGATACATGCGAAATCGATCCGAGAGAATCAATGGCCATCAGTTACAAAAATCTTTGCAGAATTGCTGACAACAACGAATAATAATTAAGATATTTACCGGGAGATTTTACTGTGAGTAAATCTAAGAAAAAGAAAAAGAAAAAAGGTATAGGCAAATTCGGTGCCGTTATTCTCGGCATTTTTTCCGCTCTTGTGCTGACAGTTGCTATTGTCGGCGTTTATGTCATGTTTAATTTTATCAATTATGTTAACGGCGACCTGGTTGTCAATCTTGATGAATACAAGCAAAACCAGAACCAGACATCTTTTATTTATGCCAAAGACAAGAACGGAAAGAATATTGAAATTGCCAGATTGCACGGCGATGAAGACAGAGTCTGGGTTGATCTTGACAACATATCTCCTTATATGAAAAAAGCGTTCATCGCTCTTGAAGACAGGAGATTTAAACAGCATCACGGCGTTGACTGGATTCGTGTCGGCGGTGTTATTATAAAGCCGCAGAATCTCGGCCAGGGCGGTTCCACAATCACTCAGCAGTTAATTAAAAACATAACTAACAATAAAGAGGTTACTGTTGTCCGTAAAGTCAGGGAAATACTTATGGCTCTGAACCTCGAAAAGCATTACAGCAAAGACGCGATAATCGAAGCATATATGAATACTCTTTACCTCGGCAACGGCTGTTACGGTGTCAAGACAGCGAGCGAAGGTTATTTCGGTAAAGACGTAAAGACTCTTAATGCCGCCGAATGCGCGGTCCTGGCTTCCATTACGCAGTTTCCCACCAAATACAATCCTTTGCTGAATCCTGATAAGAACAAAGTCAGGCAGGAAGAATGCCTGAGGAAAATGAAAGCTTCCGGCTTTCTTACTGAAGAAGAATATCAGGAAGCCATTAATTATCATCTTATTTTCACTAACAGCGATGACTATGTTCCCGAAGAATCAGATGAAGAAATAAAGAAATCAGCTGAGGAAGAAACCAAAATCAACAGCTTTTATGTTGACGCCGTTATCAACGCGTTCATTCAGCAGCTGATGGATGAAAACGGATATACCAAGCAGCAGGCAACAAATAAGCTTTATTACGGCGGATATAAGATTTATTCCGCGGTTGATCTTGAAATACAGGAAATACTTGAAGACGTTTATGTTAACAGAACCAACTTCCCTTCAATAAAGAAAAAAGACGGAACGCTTCCTCAGTCATCCATGACAATTATGGATTATAAGGGCAGGGTAGTGGCTATCGTCGGAAAAGCCGGCGAAAAGACGCAGAACAGAACTCTGAACAGAGCGACAAGCTCTTACAGACAGCCGGGTTCAACCATAAAGCCGATTGCGACTTACGCTCCCGCTTTTGATCTCGGTCTTATAAACTGGGGATCAAGGGTCAAAGACTACGCTATTTTTGTAAACGGTAAACTCTGGCCGCACAATGTTGATAAATCGCTTGGCAGCGGAGCCAATGTTTCCATGCAAGTCGCCATTCAGAAGTCGCTTAATACCGTTCCCACAAGGATTATCAAAGAAACACTCGGCTTTGACAATTCATTTGAATATCTGAGAGATCATTTCCATCTCTCCAGACTTGATGAAAAATATGATAAAGCTCTTTCGCCTCTTGCGACAGGTTCTCTGACTTACGGTACAAACACTCTTGAAATGGCTGCCGCGTACGCTACTTTCGGTAACGGCGGCAAGTATTATAAACCTTATTTTTATTACAGAGTTACCGATGCTCAGGGTAAGGAGGTATTCAATAATGAAAAAGCTCCTCCCGAGCAGGCAATATCAGGCGGCACCGCCGGAGCAATCTGCGAGCTTCTTCAGACTGTTGAAACAAGTTATTACGGAACAGCCAAAAACGTCAGGAAATTCCAGATAATGGCAAAAACAGGTACCACACCGAGTGACTGTGACCGTTGGTTCTGCGCCGGTACTCCTTATTATGTCGCTTCCGTATGGCTCGGTTACGATATCAAAGAACCTCTTAATCAGATCGTTAACCCGTTCGGCAAAATCTGGTTTACTGTATTTGACAGAATTCACAAAGTACTTAAAGAAAAAGAATTCAAGAAGTCCGATGACTGTGTTGAAATGAAATACTGTCTTAACAGTAATGGTAAGCTTGCAGGACCTCATTGCTACAATACGGCTATGGGATGGTTTGATGAGAAAAATCTTCCCGAAACCTGTAATTACTGTACTTACAGACCTAAAACCACTGCATCGGCAGACTCATCAGCAAGCAGCAATCAGGAGTCACCGTCTACTACCAACCCGGTAAGCAGTCTATTCAACTCTATTTTAGGACAATAACAAAAAACGGGGCTTATGTATTAAGCTCCGTTTTTGGAATGAGAGAATATATGATTATAATGGCTATTGATTACGGAGACGCGAGAACAGGTATTGCGGTTTGTGATAAAACCGGTTTGCTTGCGGTCCCGGTATGTACAGTCAATGAGTGGAATGAAGATAAGCTGATAGAAAAGATTATCGAAGTTTCCAAAGAATACAGTCCCGAATTATATGTTGTCGGTCTTCCGAAAAACATGGATTCATCACTCGGCTCAAGAGCGGAAAAATGTATTGAGTTTGCGGAGCTCTTAAGTCAAAAGACCGGCGTTGAGTGCATTATGAGAGACGAAAGACTAACTACTGTCAGCGCTCATATTGTGCTTAATCAGACCGATACGAGGGGCAAAAAAAGAAAGCAATCCGTCGATCAGGTATCTGCGGTTATGATTTTACAGGATTATCTGGATTATTTAAGGATTAATTCCGAAAGGGACGGTAATAATGGCAAATAAAATCAAATCTGTATATATTTGCAGTGAGTGCGGCTATGAAAGTCCCAAATGGAACGGCAGATGTCCTTCCTGCGGCGAATACAATACCATGAATGAAGAAATAGCCGCTCCTAAAAACGATAAAAAAATTAATATCAGCGGTGATATTAAAGCTCAGAAACTTGAAGATATTTCAACTGCCGATGAAATCAGAATCAATACAGGGATGAAAGAACTCGACCGTGTCCTCGGAGGCGGCATCGTAGAAGGTTCTCTTATACTTTTAAGCGGTGATCCCGGAATCGGAAAATCAACGATACTTCTTCAGATTTGCGAGTTTATTTCCGAAAATAAAAGTATTCTCTATGTATCCGGCGAAGAATCCGCGAGGCAGATTAAACTCAGAGCGAACCGTCTTAATGTTAAAACAGATAATCTTCTTGTAATGAGCAATACAGATACGCTCGGTATTATCCATTATATTACCGAAAACAATCCCGGATTGGTAATAATCGATTCAATTCAGACTATGGAAATCCGTGACCTTAATTCAGCTCCGGGCAGTGTTACTCAGGTAAGGGAAAGCACAAATTTATTTATGAGAACCGCAAAAGAGTACGGTGTGCCGATTATAATTGTGGGGCATGTTAATAAAGACGGAAATATTGCCGGTCCGAAGGTTCTTGAGCATATTGTTGATTGCGTATTGTATTTTGAAGGCGACAGACACCTTTCTTACAGGATACTGAGAGCTGAAAAAAACAGATTCGGTTCGACCAATGAAAACGGTGTATTTGAGATGACCGGTGAAGGACTCAGAGAAGTTCCCAATCCTTCTCAGATGCTTATATCCGGAAGACCCAAAGATACATCGGGAACCTGCATTGCGTGTGTTATGGAGGGCTCAAGGCCGATTTTGGCTGAGGTTCTGGGCCTTGCGGCAAATACCAATTACGGTAACGCGAGAAGAATGGCAAACGGAATGGATTATAACCGTCTTGCAATGATAATAGCCGTTCTGGAAAAAAGAGCGGGTTATTATTTTTCAAACTGTGACACATACGTTAATGTTGTCGGAGGATTAAAACTCGATGAGCCGGCTACCGATCTTTCCGTAGCTCTGGCATTGATATCATCACTTAAGGACACACCTATTAGAGAAGATACGCTTGCGATAGGGGAGATAGGTCTCGGAGGAGAACTCAGATCTGTTTCATATTGTGAGCAAAGAATAAAAGAAGCCGAAAGATTGGGCTTCAAAAGAATTATAATACCGAAATATAATTTAAAATCTTTGTCGGTCAATTTCAAGGGAGATATTGAAATAATAGGCGCCCGTAATATAAATGAGGCATACAATGCAGCAATCTGAAAGAGTTATAAGTAATCCGAATTTACCGGAACATAATGTCACAACTGTCGCAGTAGGCGCTAGATATAAAGAAACCATCGGCGCATTGAACAGAATCGGTATAAAAACAATTGAAATACCGGATAATGATAACCTGAACAGCTGCTTATCGGGACACGCGGACCTGAATTTATTTCATTTCCCGAAAAATAAACTATTTTTCGATTTTGACAATATAGCAGGGGATTTAAAAGATAATTTTCAATTAATAAGGATAAAAGGTGAGTCGCGAAAAGAATATCCTGCCGATTGTTTAATTAACTGCTTAACTGTCGGAAAACATCTTATCTGTAATCCCGATTTCACAGACAGACAGATTTTGATTGACGCTGAGAAAACCGGACTGACTGTTATTCCGGTAAATCAGGGATACGCAAAATGCTCGGTATGTCCGTTGACCGATAACGCATTAATAACAGATGATTTATCAATCTTCAGATCTGCTGAGAAATTTTCAATTGATGTTTTACTCATTTCCAAAGGCTCCATCATATTGGAAGGAATGAATTACGGATTTATCGGCGGAGCGACAGGTAAAACAGGAAAGAATAAACTTGCCGTAAACGGAAGACTTGACAGTCATCCGGATTGTAATAAGATTATAGATTTTCTTTATAAATATAATATTACACCTGTGGAACTGATTAATGATGTAATAACCGATATCGGCTCAATTATTCCTTTATTAGAAGAATCTCGGTAATTTATATATATTTTCGTCCCCTGAATTACACAAAACTTTTATTTTGTGTAAAAATGTCTTGATTTTTATCCGGGTATATGTTATACTCTTTTCGTAAGATATATTATAAAAAAGAGGTATTAATATGAGAGA
>JAFWRV010000345.1 GCA_017519685.1 Clostridia bacterium | reverse complement strand
TTTTGAAAATAAGAGATTTTTTGCCGGAAAATTTCTTTATGCGTTCCAGGACTGTCGGGCGGTTTTGTGAATAATAGTTTTTAACAGAATCAACAAACTCTGCCTCCAAATCATCGGCGTCTTGCCATGGCATATCCGGGCGCTGTGTTCCGCGCCTTGCCATAATTCCTTCAAGGCAGACGTTTGTCGGAAAGTCAAGAAATATGATTGTGTCACACAGGGACATTCTCAACTCCATTGTGCCGCCGTAGTTGCCGTCCATAATCCATTCATCCGTTGCACCGATTTCGTTGATTTTTTCAATCAGCTCCTCGCGGGAAAGAGTGGTCTTGTCTTCTCGCCAATTAATCATATCAAGATGATAAAGGGGCAACCCCGTGATATCGTGCAAGGTTCTTGAAAATACACTTTTGCCACTGCCCGGGCAACCGATTACAATCACTTTTTTCATAGTTTATTTTATCAATTCTTCCTCAAAACATCCAATGTGTGATGCGAGGCACCGATTAAATCCTGCCGCTCGCAGATTGACAGGTGATAATCCACCCATTTTTCAAAAGTGAAATCATCCATTTCGTCGATGCATTCCGTCATATAATTCGTCGCGCCGTCGGTTGCTATAAGCTTTTCGCGGGTGACATTTACTGTTGCATCCAGTTCAGCAATATCCTCCGTGCGATACAGTTCAAATATTTCTTTCGGATAACTTTTACAGTGCCATTCATCAAGCAACATATTATTATCAAGAATATATTGCAAATTGCCCTGACGAAAACCGAAATTGATGATTGTCGGCTCGTTCATACAGTATGCAACCAGAATGAATCCGCCCGGTTTCGTCACGCGTACGGCTTCCGAGAGTGCCTTTTTCTTATCTTCAAAAGTGAAAAGGTGATACATCGGACCGAGCAGAAGCGTCATATTAAAACTGTTATCGGCAAAGCGTGATAAATCAAGGGCGTTGCCCTGAATGGCGGTGAGAGTTTCGCTGCCGTCAAGCTTTTGCCTTAGAATATCAAGGTTATGTTCAACCAATTCGACGGCAGTTACATCAAAGCCCTCTTTTGCCAGCGAAATGCTGTAACGGCCTGTACCTGCGCCGACTTCGAGAATACTTTTTGCGTTTATTGCTTTTGCATAGTCGTGAATGTATTTTTGTGTGGTGATGTATTCAACACTCCCGTGCTTTGAAAGCAGCCGGCCTTCTTCATCGTGAGATTCATAGTGTTCCGTTAAAATATCATATTCATTCATTACAGATTTTTCTCCATTCTATAAAACTTTCCGTCTTTGTCTTCTGCCTCTTCATAAACGGTAAAGCCGAGCTTTTTATAGAGATTCACGGCGGCAGTGTTATCACAATCAACGCCCAGAGCAATAGATTTATATCCTTTTTCTTTTGTCCTGTCGAGCAGATACAGTGATATCGCTTCGCCGTAACCTTTGCCGCGCTCAGACCGTTTTACGATAAGCCGTGAAAAATACAGTCTCTCGCCGGGAATTGTGCCATATTCGGGATTATCATAAACAAGATCGCACTCGGCAGTATATTCATCGTCAACAGTTAGTATAAACACATCACGGTTGCCCGCCTTTATCTGCTCAATGAACATATCGGTGTATGGACAGGTCTGCATGTTCCAGATTGCATTGCAATTCGGGTATTCCTCAAGAGTTATTTGTTTTATTATATATTCTATCATAATAATAACCTCAGTGAAAACAGAAAGAAA
>JAFWRV010000037.1 GCA_017519685.1 Clostridia bacterium | reverse complement strand
TTTTAATTCGAATTGCGTAATTACGGCAAAACCAAAAACAAAATTTTTTCCGATACGGAATAATTGAATTATTATGCACAAAAGCGACGGGTTGAGGCAACCCGCCGCTTAAAGTTAATTCACTTTTACAGGCAATACCGTCTGAGATTGTCCGCGCCTGTTCTTATACCGGTCAGGCAGTCCTCCATACCTTCGAATTCAACGCTGATGAAGCCGTCGTAACCGCTTCTCTTCAGAATCTGAACGCACTGGTAAACGGGAACATCGCCGTGTCCGATTATCGCTCCCCTGAGATAATTGCCGCCTCTTGAGCGGAAAAATCCGTCTCCGGGATCCGGCCCGTTGCCGCTTTTTATATGGAAATCCTTTGCGTGAACGTGCTTAGCGAACGGCGCGAGATTTCCGACGGCAACCGCGTTATTCTCGTCGGCGCAGGAAAAATTGCCTATATCTATCAGCGCGCCGAAATTAGGGTCGGCAACTCCGGTGATAATGCGGGCAACCCTCGAACTGTCCTGCGCAAAAGTGCCGTGGTTTTCAACCATCGTCTTTATTCCGAGCGTTTTGGCGTAATTTGTTATCTTTCTGCATCCCTCAACGAGCAGCGGAAGAACATTGTCAAATCCTGTGTACGCGCCCGCCTCACCGTCTATTCCCCAGGCGGCGTCGTGCCTCAGGGTGGGAGCGCCGAGAACGGCGGCGACATCAAGCTTTCCGCAGACTCTTTCCACTTCCGCGTCGTTTCTCATTTCAACGAGTTTAAGCAGATTTGCTCCTATTGTGTAACTGATAACAGGCAGGGAATATCTGTCGCATTCTTCCCTTATTTTCATTGCGTATTCTTTTTCGGTCATTCCGTCGGGAACGTGCAGATCGGTGAACTCGATTCCGTCAAAGCCCATTTCCTTCGCAATCTTGACGACACTGAGCTGGGTTTCTTTTCCCGATGAAATAAGCTGCTCAAAGCTGTAACTGCTGACACCGATTTTCATATCAGATTCTCTCCTTCAGGAATTCAACAGCCGCGCGGATATCCTTTTCGGGATTGTCGCCGACTTCTCTTTCGATTGTAAGGAAACCGCTGTATCCTGTCTCCGATAGGGCGTTGAGATAACCTTCCCAGGGAACGCTGCCCTCGCCGAGGGGAACCTCCTCGAAACTCGGGCCCGTAACTATCGGGTCTTTTACAAGACCGTAAACTATTTCGGGATCCTTATAGAAATTCTGTACTCCGTCCTTGGCGTGTGTATGAACGATGTATTTGCTCAGGTTATGAACCGCCTGAACGGGGTCGTCACCCGTTACCATAACAAGGTTTGCCGGGTCGAGATTGACCGCTACTCCCGTTGAGCCGAGGGAATCGAGAAATTCCTTCAGAACCGCGGATGTTTCGGGGCCCGTTTCTATCGCGAAATGGGCGTCAATGCTGTCGGCGTAACGCGCGAGTTCAAAGCACGCCTCCTGCATAATCTTATATCTGTCAACAGCGCTGTCAGTCGGAACAACGCCGATATGGGTGGTGACTATATCCGTGCCGAGCTCCTTGGCAAGATCGAGTATTCTCTTTGACTTTTCAATTCTCCACGGATTTTCTTCCCTGTTTCCGAAGCCGCCGCCGAGGTCGCCGCAGAGAGCGGAAATCACAAGGCCGTTATCGGCAACGAGTTTTCTGAACTCGGATATCTTCTGCTTCGTCATATTTTCGGGAGCCATTTCACCGCGGGTAGCGTAAACCTGGAAGCCCTGCGCGCCGACCTCAGCCGCCTTTTTTACCGCTGTGACCGTGTCGGTACGGAAACTGTCGATTATAACGCCGATTTTGAATTTTGCCATATTGACACCTTCTTTTTACTTGTTACGATAATATTAGCATCTGCGGAGTATTAATTCAAGGATTTTTGTAAATTTAGGGAGAATTCATTTTTATATGGCGGTTGGGGGATGCATAATACGTAATGCACAATACACAATACACAATACACAATGCATAATGCATAATGCATAATGCATAATGCACAATGCATAATGCATAATCAAGGGTCGCTGCACTCCGGATTGTATGTCGCCACACCCGGCACTTTGTGCCACCCTCTCCGATCCCGGAGAGGGCCAATAAGGTTGTCGCTTCGCTCCGGATTATGTTTCAACGGTTTAAGGATAATTATATTTAACTTAACTGCTTGACGGGTTCAGGACATAGGTAAGCCGCTGTATAATGAATAATGAATATTTGCGGGTCGCTTCGTCGTCACAAGCTCCTCCTCTCCCAAAAAGTCTGTCGGACTTTTCGGGGACCCCTTTATTATGTTTCGCCACACCCGGCACTCCGTTGTTTGAACCGGACACCGTAGGGCACGGATTCATCCGTGCCGTTTCAGACATTGTAATTGTTGTTGATTGTTTATGCTCCGCATATCCTTGTTTGCGGCAAGCATGAATGCTTGCCCTACGGTCCTCACGGACATCCTTGTGTTGATTAACATATGATACCGCAGGTGCCGACTCTGTCGGCGATTGTATGTCGCCACACCCGTCGCCTACGGCGCCTTTGCCCCTCGGAAAACATGGTCGTCTCACTCGCTGTCGCTTCGTGATACTCCCTGTTTCCTCATCTCACCGCCTCGCTGTATCGTCCACCGGACGCGCTTCGGCGGTTCGACCCTCCGATCCCGGAGAGTGCCAAGCTTAAGGGAACCTTGTTAATTAAGGAAACCTTATTAATTTAAGAACGGTGGGATTAAGCATCCGGTGAGGCAATGCGGTTTGGTTAATTATGAATCTTAAAATCCGTCACTTAAAACATCTATTGCAGTGTTAAAGTAGCAACAGTAAATCAAGACAAAAATTGAGCTGTCTCAGATTGTGGCCCTCTCCGAGATCGGAGAGGGTGCCCGAAGGGCGGGTGTGGCGATAAAAGACACGGCTTCTGTAAGCTTGGAGCCTTTCGAAGTTCGAGGGTGGCGATAAATTACTCCCCCTTTTCCGAAACACAAGCCCATTTTTGTTCAATTGCAATTTTAATCTTTACATTTCATTCTGTTTGGTATATATTTATAATGTATATTTATTTTCAACAGGATTGGAGTAATGTTTATGGAAAAAATCAAAGTGGCGGTTATCGGCTGCGGAAACATAGCAAACGCGGCGCACATCCCGGCGTATATGAAAAACGATAAGGTTGAAATCAAATATTTCTGCGATTTAATCAAATCAAAGGCGGATGCCTGCGTTGAGAAATACGGCTGCGGCACCGCGGTTGTCGATTATCACGATTTTCTCAACGACCCGGAGCTTGACGCTGTTTCGGTCTGCACACATAACGATTTTCACTCCGTCATCGCAATAGATTTCATGAAAGCGGGCAAGCACGTTTTATGCGAAAAACCCGCCGCGAGGATTCTTTCCGAAGCGCTTGAGATGCAGAAGGTTTCTCACGAAACCGGAAAAATCCTGAATATCGGAGTCTGCAACAGATTCAACACATACGTCAACAAAATCAAGGAACTGATTGACGCGGGTGAGCTCGGCGAGGTTTATCAGATTTACGCTTCCTTCAGGGCGCACCGTTCAATCCCCGGTCTCGGCGGAGATTTCACGACCAAAGCGTGCTCCGGCGGCGGAGCGCTCATTGACTGGGGCGTTCACTATCTTGACCTTGCTCTCTATTGCTGCGGCGATCCCAAGCCGCTCACGGCATCGGGCGAAGCGTTCAGCAAACTCGGCGTTGATATGAAAAACTATGTTTACACCGGCATGTGGGCTTCGGAAACGAAGAATTTAAACGGCACTTACGATGTTGATGATTCCGTTACCGGACTTATCCGCACAAGCGGTCCCGTGATTTCATTCAACGGCGCGTGGGCGCAGAACATCGGCGAAAGCGACACCTACATTGATTTCCTCGGCGACAAGGCGGGTATCCGTCTTCAGTATTGCAGCAATTTCAGACTCTACGGCACCAAAAACGGCATGCTGACCGAAATCGAAGTCAGATGCGCCGAAGAAAATATGTATGATAACGAGATTAACGATTTCGTCGATTGCATCAAAACGGGCAGAAAGAATCAGCAGTATATCGACAGAGCGATTCTCACCTCAAAGATAATGCAGGCGATATACGATTCCTCGGACGCTCACAGGGAAATCGTTATTGAATAAGGAGTTTCAGATGGAAATCAGAGTTTACAGAAATGAGAAGGAAATCGGTGAGGCGGCAGGTAAAATAATCTGCTCTCTCGTCAACGAAAAGCCGGACTGCGTTCTCGGCTTCGCGACCGGCGCTTCACCCGTTCCGGTTTATGAATACCTTACAGAGCAGTATAATGAAGGAAAGGTTTCTTTCAAGGATATAACCACCTTCAACCTTGACGAATACTGCGAGCTGCCGAAAAACCACAAAAACAGTTATTACACATTCATGCAGGAAAATCTTTTCGGCAAAATCGACGTCAATCCCGGAAAAATCAACTTCCTTGACGGCAATGCCGATGAAGCGACCGAAAGCAAACGCTATGCCCGGGCAATTGAGGAATCGGGCGGCATTGATATCCAGATTCTGGGTATCGGCAGAAACGGTCACATTGCTTTCAACGAGCCCGGCGCGGAATTCACGGACGAAGCGTGGAAGGTTACGCTTACCCAGAGCACAATAGACGCGAACTCCAAATATTTTGATGACATTCCGATGCCGCGACACGCGATGACAATGGGAATCGGCTCGATAATGAAATCAAAGAAAATCATTCTCATAGCGACCGGCCACGCAAAAGCCGAAGCGGTTAAAAATATGATAAACGGTCCGGTCACTCCGCTCTGCCCTGCGTCAATCCTTCAGCAGCATAAGGATGTTATCATTATGCTTGATGAAGCCGCGGCAAATCTTCTTTAAAGAGGTATCACAATGGAAAACAAGAAATTTTATATAACAACACCGATTTATTATCCCTCCGATAAGCTCCATATAGGTCACACATATTCCACCGTTCAGGCGGACGCGATTTCAAGATACAAGCGTCTTAGAGGATATGACACGTTTTTCCTGACCGGAACCGATGAACACGGTCAGAAAATAGAGGATAAGGCGAAGGAAGCCGGCGTCACTCCGAAAGAGTATGTTGACAAAATCGTCGGAGGAATCAAAGACCTCTGGAAGCTGATGAATATCAGCAACGACAAGTTCATCCGCACCACCGACGAATATCACGAAAAAGCCGTTCAGAAAATCTTCATGAAGATGTATGAAAACGGCGACATTTACAAAGGCGAATACGAGGGCTGGTACTGCAAGCCCTGCGAGTCGTTCTGGACCGATACGCAGGCGGCTGACGGCAACTGCCCGGACTGCGGAAGACCCGTCACAAAGGCAAAAGAGGAAGCGTATTTCTTCAAGCTTTCCAAATACGCGGACAGACTGCTTGAGTATTATGACAGTCATCCCGATTTCTTCGCTCCCCAGATGCGTCAGGCGGAGATGGTCAACAATTTCATCAAGCCCGGTCTTCAGGACCTCTGCATTTCACGCTCCACATTCAAATGGGGCATACCCGTTCCCGTAAATCCCGACCATGTAATCTATGTCTGGCTTGACGCTCTGACAAACTATATCACTGCTCTCGGATACGGCTCGGATGACGATGAGCTTTTCAGAAAATACTGGCCTGTCGACGTTCACCTTATCGGCAAGGATATTACGCGTTTCCACACGATATACTGGCCGGCTTTCCTGATGAGTCTTGATATTCCCCTGCCGGAAAAGGTTTACTGCCACGGATGGGTTCTGCTTGAAGGCGGAAAGATGAGCAAATCAAAAGGCAATGTCGTCGATCCCGTCGTGCTGGCGGAAAGATACGGCGTTGACGCGCTGAGATATTATCTTCTGCGCGAAGTGGCGTTCGGCGCCGACGGCGTTTTCTCAAACGAAAACCTCATCAACAGAATCAAACACGATCTTGCGAACG
>JAFWRV010000036.1 GCA_017519685.1 Clostridia bacterium | reverse complement strand
TCCTCCTATTAAAAACACGCAGAAAACACTTATAACAGAAAGAAAGCACGCTACAAGATAAAAGAATTCATCGGATTCCTTGTAAAGAGCGGAAAGATTTCTGCTCAGAGCAATCGGAAGCGGAAGAAAGTTTTCCAGCGCGACATACGCGATAATGCATAAGCCCGCGACCTTGCCGATTTGTTTAATTCCCTTTTTCTCGCTTTCCTCTTTCTGATACAGCTCATTAGTATATGAATATCCGTAATTGTAATTCTGATTGTAATCCATTTTTTCACCTTTGTCATTGATGTAATATGCATACATTATATAAAAAATTTCAGTCTGTTACAAGTACTTGATATTATTTTTTACAAAATAAAATTTTTAGGTTGTAAATGGCGCGGATTTGCTATATAATACATATATTATCATGCAGTATTATGCTCGGATAATACAAATATTCAGTTTACAGGAGAATTCAATGGACAAGAAAATAACAATCAAAGAACTTGAGGAAATGATAGTGACCCGCTTGTCGCATCTTTACGGCATCACTCCTAAAGAGGCGAATGATGAGCAGTTCTATGAGGTATTGTCAGTCATTGCGAGAGAACTGGCCCGTGACATCCGTCGTAAGTTTGACGCCGACGGAAACGCAAAGGGCGAAAAGCGGATTTATTATATGAGCATGGAGTTTCTTATGGGCAGAAGTCTCAAGAATACTCTCTATAATCTCAGTCTGACCGAAACAGCGAAAAAAGCGCTCAAATCATTTGATATTTCGCTTGACAAGCTTTATGAGCTCGAGCCGGACGCGGGTCTCGGAAACGGCGGTCTCGGCCGTCTTGCCGCCTGCTATCTCGACGCTATCGCAAACGAGGGATATCACGGAGTAGGTTACTCGATTCTTTATGAATACGGTATATTCAAGCAGAAGCTCATTGACGGCTGGCAGACCGAGATGCCGGATTTCTGGCTCCCCGGAGGCGATGTCTGGCTTGTGCCCAGAGAGGAAAAAATAGTTGAGGTAAAATTTGAAGGTAATGTTGTTGAAAGCTGGCAGGACGGTTTCCACTATGTCTCGCTTGAAAACTGCAAGACCGTCAAAGCCGTGCCTTACGATATGATGGTTCCGTCAAAGGACGGAAAAGGTGTCGCCGTTCTCCGCCTCTGGAGCGCGCGCGCCGATGAAATAGATATGACCTCGTTCAATGAGGGAAACTATGTCCGCGCCATGGAAGAAAAGGCGATGGCGGAGGTTATCTCAAAAGTTCTTTATCCCGCTGATAACCATCCCGAGGGAAAGAGTCTTCGTCTGCGTCAGCAGTACTTCCTCGTTTCCGCTTCCGTTCAGGATATTATCGCCCATCATCTGCGTGTTTACGGCACTCTTAAGAATTTTGCCGAAAAGAACGCTATTCATATTAACGATACTCATCCCACAATGGCAATTCCCGAGCTTATGAGAATACTTCTTGACGAGTGCGGCTACGGCTGGGATGACGCGTTCAAGGTAGTCAGAAAAGTTTGCGCGTACACCAATCACACCGTTATGGCTGAGGCGCTCGAATGCTGGAGCGAAGAACTCTTCAGCCGTCTTATTCCGAGAATTTATCAGCTTGTAAAAGAGATAGACAACCGCTTCAGAAAGAAGATATGGGATCTTACCGGCGACGCCGCCAGAGTGGAGAGAATGGCTGTTATCTCCGGCGGAATAGTCAGAATGGCAAACCTTTGCGTAGCGGTCTGCCACAAGGTAAACGGTGTTTCCGCTCTTCACAGTCAGATTCTCAAGGATACCGTTTTCAACGATTACTATACACTTGAGCCCGAAAAGTTCACGAATATCACCAACGGTATTGCCTACCGCAGATGGCTCTGCCAGGCGAATCCGCGTCTTTCCGCTTATATCAAGGAGCTTATCGGAAATAAATATATCCACGACGCAGGCGAGCTTAAAAAGCTCCGCGAGTTCAAGTCCGATAAAGAGGTTCTCAGTAAGTTCGGCGAAATCAAGAGAGCAAATAAAGAGGATTTCGCGAACCTTATCAGAAAAACAACAGGCGAGCTTATCGACCCCGATTCGATTTTCGATGTTCAGGTCAAGAGGCTTCACGAGTATAAGCGTCAGGAGCTCAACGCTTTGAATATCCTCGCAAAATATCTTGAAATCAAAAACAATCCCAACGGAAATTATATACCCCATACATATATTTTCGGAGCCAAAGCGGCAGCGGGCTACTATATGGCGAAGAAGATAATCGAATTTATCTGCTACCTCGGAAAGCTTATCAACAACGATCCCGAGGTCAATGACAAGCTCAGAGTGTTGTTTGTTGAAAACTATTGCGTAACCAAGGCGGAGTCGCTTATGCCCGCCGCGGAAATCAGCGAGCAGATTTCCCTTGCAGGAACCGAAGCCAGCGGCACGGGCAATATGAAACTGATGATAAACGGCGCCGTGACACTCGGAACCATGGACGGCGCGAATGTTGAGATATACGACGCTGTCGGAAAGAGCAACATTTTCATTTTCGGTATGAGCACGGCTGAAGTCAATCAGCTCAAGAAAGACGGTTACAATCCCGAAAAGTATTATAACAACAGCGCCGAAATCCACGAAATCATTGAATATATCAACAAAGGCATTCTCGGTAAGCATTTCGGAGAGATAGGCGGCTCGATTATTCACCACGATCCCTATATGGTCCTTGCCGACTTCGCGGATTACAGACAGGTGCAGAGAGATATTGAGCAGGCGTGGCTCGATAAGAATAAATGGAATAAGATGTCCCTGATGAATGTTTCCGGCGCGGGTATATTCAGCGCCGACCGTTCAATAAGGGAATATGCACGTAAAATCTGGGGCATCAAATAATGAACGACCGCGATTTTATGCTGCTTGCGCTTGAGCAGGCAAAAATATCCGCGGATGAACTTGAGGTTCCGGTAGGAGCCGTAATTGTCAGGAACGGGGAAGTCGTTTCCGTCGGCAGAAACAGGCGCGAGAAGGATAAAAACGCGCTTGCCCACGCTGAAATGGAAGCGATAGACCTTGCCTGCAAAAAGCTCGGCGGCTGGCGTTTGTGGGAGTGTGAAATGTATGTCACTCTTGAGCCGTGCCCGATGTGTACCGGGGCGATTATCAATTCAAGGATAAGACGCCTTGTGTTCGGCGCGAGGGATAAAAAAGCCGGCTCCTGCGGCTCGGTCATAAACCTTTTTGAATTGCCTTACAATCATAAACCGGAGGTTGTTTCCGGATTTATGGAGGAAGAGTGTTCAGCCCTGCTGAGCGGCTTTTTCGCCGCTCTGAGGGAAAGAAAAAACTGATAATCATGAATATTGATACTGTATATTTTATTCTTGAAATAATCGGCACTCTCGCTTTTGCGGTGGCGGGAGTTATAGTCGCATTTGATGAGAAGCTCGACATACTCGGAGCCATAGTGCTCGGATTTGTCACGGCGGTCGGCGGCGGAATACTCAGAGATATCATTCTGGGATATCTTCCTCCCGCGGTTTTCAGGGCGCCGCTCTTTTCGGTGATAGCGTTTTGCGCTTCAATTGTCGCTTTTGTAATTGCCTATTTTATGGGCAGGAGGATAATGGAGCATAACAGGCAGTGGTTTCAGGTGCTCAATGTTTTTGATTCCATCGGGCTTGCCGCTTTTACCGTCGGGGGAGTCAATGCCGCTCATTCCGTCGGATTTGCCGAAAACTCATATCTGTGCATTTTTGTCGGAGTTTTGACGGCGGTCGGCGGAGGAGTCCTCAGAGATATTATGGCGGGAAGAGTACCTGTCATCCTCAAAAAGAGAGTTTACGCGCTGGCGGCCATAGCGGGCGCGTGTATTTATCAGGGCCTTTATGAATTCACTTCTCTGTCAAAATCAGTGATTATTATAATCAGTCTTACAAGTATTTTACTTATCCGGCTTCTGGCAACCGTATTTCATTGGAATCTTCCCTCGTTAAAAAATACTCAGGATTAAGGAGAAATCGGATTATGAGAAAGAAGTTATTAAGTCTTTTACTCAGCGCGGTTATGGTATTTGCCTGCCTTCCTCTCACTGCTTTCGCCGGCGCGGCCCATTCTTGGGACCGAGAGGTAAAGACGCATTGCGGCGGAAAATGCGGCTATTCGCCCGTAATAGTTGTTCCCGGGATAATGCAGTCGCAGACTTATGTGCAGGATAAAAACGGCAATGACCTTATGACATCTGACGGATTCCCGATAGTTGAGGGAATGGATATGAGCTTTATGTTCGATACCGTCGCGCTTGAAAAAGAAATCAAGGACTCCGTTCCTGATATGCTCAAAGCCGTCGCTCGGTCTGACAGAGACAGACTTTTTGATATTCTTATCGGAATCTTTGACGAAAGCTTTTCCGCTCATTATTTCAATCCCGACGGAACGCGCGTAAACGGTGTTGCCGTTGACGAATACTGGTATTCCCTTGAGGAAAGCATGAATGTCCCCGACAGGTCCTATGATTACGCAAAGGGCTATTCAAAGGATGCTGACGGAAACGCCCTGCCCACTCAGAAATACAAGACGCAGTATGATTTCATTTCAAGGCAGGTCGATATTTCCGCTTACTGCAATCTTGCCGGATACGATCACGCTTATTACTATTCCTACGCTTCTTTCGGCAATATCCTCGAAACAGCCGAAGGGCTCAACGAATATATTGATATGGTAAAATATCAGACAGGTCACGACAAGGTCAGTCTTGTTTTCATTTCCCTCGGAGGAACAATCGCGAATGTTTTCCTTGCGGATTACGCCGATATGTCGGAAATCGACAGAGTGATATTTGCCGCCGCGGCAACCGACGGTTCATATCTTCTCAGCGATCTTATGGACGCGCGTTCAACGCTCAAAGACGGTCAGGTTATATATAATGACCTTATTCCCAATATTGTTCAGCTTGCCGCGGAGGAATATATGTCGCTCGCGTATCTCGGAAATGTTATCGCGAGAGGTATTCCCCAGGAAGTATTCAGCGATTTCCTTGAAGAAGCGCTTGAGAGGGCAATCAATGAGGTTCTCGCGAAACTGATGAGAAACTGTCAGTCGATGTGGGCGCTCGTGCCTTCAGCCGAGTATCCTGCGATGGCGGCAAAATACATCTCCGATAAAGAGCACGAAAAACTCAAGGAGATGACCGACAGATATTATGAGATTCAGAAAAACGCGAAGCAGACCGTTCAGCGTCTTGACAAAGCCGGGCTCGATATGTTCTGCATAACCGGATACAATCTTGAACTGCCTGCCGCGGTTGAGCATTTCCGTCTCAGCTCCGATCAGATAATTCAGGCGACGTCAACCTCAATCGGCGCCGTATTTTCAGACAGCAAGGCGGGTTTCCCCGATTCATACAAACCCGTTCTCTCAGAGAAATATATAAGCCCCGAAAGACTTGTTGACGCGGGCGCCTGCGCTCTTCCCGACAAAACGTTTTTTGTCAAAAACCAGAGCCATCTCAAGCTTCAGAGTTCCGTCAACGATGTTATAGGACTCTGCGTGGCTGTTCTTACAGATAAAACGATTAAAGACGCTGTCAGTGAAAACGGCGGATATCCCCAGTTCAACGAATACCGCGACCTTTCTCAGATAGAAAGACTGATGAGAAAATACAATGAGGACGGGCTCGCCGGAAAGAAAGACAAGGTTGACGCCGCTTATGAGCGGGCGGAAAAGCTTGTCGCCGGCAAAGTCTGGTCGCAGAGTGAAACGCAGGAAGTTGAGCAGGAGCTTTATACGGCAATGTTCCGAGCGGGAATGCTTGAACGCGATTCCGATATTCCCGTGGTGAAATATAAGGTTCTTCCCGGAATTACCGCTTTCTTCAAGGCGATAAGCGACTTTTTCGGCAAAGTATTCCGCGGCAGGGATTTCTGGCTTTTCTTCATTCCTCTTATTTAAGGAGCAGATAATATGAGTAAAAGTAAAAAGAATTACGGAAAAAAAAGAAAGAAAAATAATCAGACGAACGCTCCCGCAGCTCAGCTGAATAAAATGCCAAAAGGTTATGCCTATATGTGGTATGCGATTACCGCTGTCTATGCCTTCTGGATGATATTCATTATGAGAAGAATAATTCTCGTGAATTATGAAACAACCGCCGAAAAGTTTGTTGACGGCTATGTCAGAAAAAATATCACGGGTATGGAGGGCATGCACTGGCTCTATCCTGTCTGGGTTATTGTTTCCTGCGCGGCGCTTCTGCTTTTCGTTATCTATATTTCAAAAATACTCTATGCCGAAAAGCTCACAAAACCGATTAAAATAATCTGTTTCGTTACCGCGGTCGCGGGATGCGCTTTCATTTTATGGTACGGATTTTTCGATTATGAGCTCAAGGGCGGAGTAAACGCGGAATTCAAGGATAAGGTTTCATATATTACGGCGAGTATGATAGGTCTTCAGTATCCCTGGAGTTTCCGTCTCTGGGGTGTGCTCGCGTCGGCTTCGATTTTCATGAATACAATGTATGCCTACCGCAGATATGATTTCAACAGCCGCGTAGGTGTTATAATGGGTTCAATCGGCAGCGCGGCTATATTTATTACCATTAACTGCCCGTCAGTCGGAGAACAGAAAGATTTTTCAGACCCCAGATGTCTTGCTCACTGGGTCGGCGCTCTCGGCTTTGCCGTGTGCTGCGCGGCTCCGCTGATTATAATGCTGTTCAGTAAAGCGAAGAAAGAAAAGGGAAGATTTCTCGGAGCGCTCATTGTTTTTGCCGGTGTGCTTATCGTGATGCTCGTTCTTCTCATTACAGTCGGCAAGAGCGCCATCATTGAAAACATCCCGATGGTTGTTGCCTATGTGCTTTTACTGATACTTAATTTCACCGATTTCTTCGTCAAAAAGAACGCTCCCGCGATAGAGGAAGAATCCTTTAATAATTAACATT
>JAFWRV010000344.1 GCA_017519685.1 Clostridia bacterium | reverse complement strand
TAAATCTGTTTCTTGATATTACCGGTAAAACCGATAACGGGTACCACAGACTTTTTATGATAATGCAGACCGTTGATTTATACGACTGTATAAAAGTTACCAAAACCGCGGGAAGAATAATAACCAAATGTTCCGATCCCGATATACCGACCGGCAAAAAAAATACAGTACATAAAGCCGCCGAATTATTTTTTGAATATACGAAAATTAAAGGCGGAGTAAAAATTGAAATAGAAAAAAACATTCCGTCTCAAGCCGGTTTAGCCGGCGGCAGTTCCGATGCCGCGGCTGTGCTGAAAGCCATGAATGAGCTGTTTGAAACAAATCTTACCGAACAGACTTTATGCGAATTAGGGTTGAAAGTCGGCAGCGATGTTCCTTTCTGTTTAATCGGCGGAACCTGTCTTGTGCAGAATACAGGCGGAATTATTTCAAGATTGAAACCGCTCGATAATTGCACGATTGTTCTTGTTAAACCCGACTGTAATATTTCTACCGCGAAAGCTTATGAAGAAGCCGACAACACATATTTATATCATCCCGACTGTATAAAAATGCTTGACAGCTGCGAAAGCGGAGATTTTGATAATATCTGTAAATATGCCGGAAACATTTTTGAGCAGGTCGTTGAAGTTCCCGAAAGAGTTGAAATAAAACAGATTATGAGAGAAAACGGCGCCGTTCTTTCTCAGATGAGCGGCAGCGGACCGACTGTATTCGGCATTTTCAAAAAAGAAAAAGACGCTGAAGACGCCGCCGATTTATTAAAGAAACGATTTGATAAAGTATATATAACCAAACCGATATAAACAGAAAACCATATTTTCAATCGTTAACCGACTGAAAATATGGTTTTACTTTTGATTACATTCCTCTGCGTTTAACGCAGTTTTCAAGATTTATCGCTTCATAAACTCCTTCATCAAAAAGCTCGCAGATATTTTTGTATTCATCAATCGGAAGAGTTTCGAGTGTTTCTCCTTTTCTAATACAAAGGGCGACTATTTCACCGGTTGCTTTATATGCGTCACGGAAAGCCAATCCTTTTGAAACCAGATAATCTGCGCAGTCGGTAGCATTGATAAATCCGCCTGCCGCCGCTTTCCTCATATTTTCGGGAATAACCGTCATTGTATCAATCATCGGCGACAAAGTGGAAAG
The DNA here is from genome assembly GCA_017519685.1 of Clostridia bacterium. Classification (GTDB taxonomy): domain Bacteria; phylum Bacillota; class Clostridia; order Oscillospirales; family Acutalibacteraceae; genus CAG-177. The sequence goes on along the minus strand of JAFWRV010000344.1, from coordinate 2,622 downwards.
GCAAATTTTAACCGTATCAAACGCGTCAAAGACAGCATCTTTATCTTCCTGCATATCTTTATTATAAGCGAGAGGAAGACCTTTCATGACTGTAAGCAAAGTCATAAGATCGCCGAATACCCTGCCGCTTTTACCCCTGACAAGTTCAGTAATGTCGGGGTTCTTTTTCTGAGGCATAATACTCGACCCTGTTGAAAACGCGTCGTCAAGCTCTACAAACTTAAATTCCCAGGAGCACCAGAGTATAATTTCTTCGCTGAGGCGTGACAGATGAACCATAATCAGTGATAAAGCTGAAGCAAGTTCAATGCAGAAATCGCGGTCGGAAACTCCGTCAAGAGTATTTGCGGTATATGAGTCAAATCCCAGAAGAGAAGCCGTCATATTTCTGTCAATGGGATAAGTCGTTCCCGCCAGCGCTCCCGAACCGAGAGGAGAAGAATTCATTCTTTTGTAAGCGTCATCTATCCTGCCGATATCCCTTTTCAGCATTTCACAATATGCATTCAGATGGGTTTTAAACGTAATCGGCTGAGCTCTCTGAAGATGAGTATATCCGGGCATAATCGCATCGGAATAAGCAGAACCTTTTTTATCAAGAGAATCAATCAGATTATTCAGAAGTATCTTTAATTCATTGCACTCATTTCTCAGATACATCCGTATATCAAGAGCGACCTGGTCATTACGGCTTCTGCCTGTATGAAGACGTTTTCCGGCGTCTCCTATTCTTTCGGTTAATGTCTGCTCAATAAAAGTGTGGATATCCTCTGCATCGGGATCAATGAGCAATTCTCCGTTTTCGATTTCCGAACGGATTTTTATAAGTTCATTTACAATAGTCTCTCCGTCAGCCGCGGAAATAATGCCCTGAGCGGCAAGCATTTTTGCGTGCGCAATACTGCCTTCAATATCAAAAGCATACATACGGGAATCGGTTGAAACGGAAGAATTGAAATCGTTGGTTCTTTTATCCGCTTCCTTGGAGAAACGACCTGCCCACAGTTTCATAATTAAAATCCTTTCTGTCAGAGCTTATTAAAACAGAGGAGTCAGGTATAAACCCAACTCCTTTATGAAATCAGAGTTATTTATTGCGTTCGGCTTCAAGAATTGCCCTGACTTTGATCGGAAGTCCGAAAAGATTGATAAAGCCGGCTGAATCTTTCTGATTGTATACATCATCGGCATCAAATGTCGCAAAATCTTCACTGTAAAGAGAATAGGGAGATGTAACACCGGCGTTAATGATATTTCCTTTATAAAGCTTTAATTTGACATCACCGGTAACAGTCTGCTGAGTGCTGTCAACAAAAGCTGAAATCGCTTCTCTGAGAGGTGTGTACCACTGGCCGAAATAAACAAGCTCTGCGAACCTGTGCGCGACGAGTTCTTTATAATGCTGAGTGTCTCTGTCAAGAGTGATTGTCTCAAGCACTTCGTGAGCGCGGAACAGTATTGCGCCGGCGGGATTTTCATAAACTCCCCTGCTCTTCATACCGACAAGACGGTTCTCAACAAGATCGTTAAGTCCTATACCGTTCTCACCGCCGATTTTATTAAGAAGTTTTATAATTTCAACGCCGCTCATTTCTTTACCGTCAACAGCGGTGGGAATACCTTTTTCAAAATGAATGGTGATATAAGTATCCTTATCGGGAGCAAGCTCGGGGCAGACACCCATCTCAAGGAAACCAGGCTTCTGATACTGGGGCTCATTTGCAGGATCCTCAAGATCAAGTCCCTCATGACTCAGATGCCATAAATTCTTGTCTTTTGAATAATTTGTTTCACGGTTGATTTTAAGAGGAATATTGTGCGCTTCAGCATATTCGATTTCTTCTTCTCTCGACTTGATATTCCAGATTCTCCAGGGAGCGATAATCTGCATATCGGGAGCAAAAGCTTTAATCGCAAGTTCAAATCTGACCTGGTCGTTGCCTTTACCGGTACAACCGTGGCAGATAGCATCTGCATTTTCTTTCTTTGCGATTTCAGTCAGACGTTTTGCGATAATAGGACGGGCAAAAGATGTTCCGAGAAGATATTCTTTCTCATATACAGCTCCGGCTTTTAATGTCGGGAAAATATAATCATTGACAAACTCATCCTGAAGATCCATGACATATAACTTGGAAGCGCCAGTCTTTATGGCTTTTTCTTCAAGACCGTCAAGCTCTGTACCCTGACCGACGTCACCGGATACGGCTATAACTTCACAGTTATTATAGTTTTCCTTAAGCCAGGGAATAATAATTGAAGTATCTAAACCTCCGGAATAAGCAAGCACAACTTTTTTGATTTCTTTCATTTTTATATCACCTTTCTGATTTTATGCATCCATTATACACTAAATATTCAAAAATTCAAGAATAAAATGTATTTTTATGCATTTTCGTAATATTATTCAATATATTTCGGAAATAATATTCAGTAATTGTAAATATTACCGATTATCTTTCAAGAAGCAGTCCGACTTTTTTCTTCGCTTTATATAATGTCTTTTCGGCTAAATAAGAAGCTTTTTTGGCTCCTTCAGCCGCGGTTTGCATAAGATAAGCTTTATCCTGAATAAGTTTATTGTAATTATCCTGAACAGGTTTTAATTCTTCAATAACAGCT
>JAFWRV010000343.1 GCA_017519685.1 Clostridia bacterium | reverse complement strand
CTTTGTATTATATTTTTTTGTTTATTATATCATATTATTACAAAAAGATAAATAACAAATTCTATATTATGCAGTTATCCCACACTGTCTATTCAGTAAAAAATATCTGTTTCAGGCTTTCCGGCATGGAATTGAACATCATCTGCACAACCGTTTCCGCTGAGGTTATGTTATCCTCAAGCACCCACTCCCGGGTCATACCGACCGCGCCCATACAATAAAACCGGATACTGTAGGCAAGCTGAGTGTCGAGAACTTCAGTGCCCAGCTTTTCTTTTGCCAGATGCGAATATCTTGATACAAAATATTCAAGCATATAATGCCACAGAGCGTTCTGAGACGAATCCTCATAGGCGCGCCTGTAAAAAATAATATCGCTTTTCATTTTATTCATACTTTCCGCTGCGGATTCAACGGAAACAATATCCGTATCATAAGCAGAATGATAAAACATCCAGGCGACAAGGTCATATTTGTCTTTGAAATGATAATAAAAAGTAGGGCGCTCTATTTCAGCCGCTTTGCAAATCTCGGTCACACGGATTTTTTCTATAGAATTATGCTTCATCAGCTCACGCATTTTATCCGCAATCCAAAGCTTTGTTATCTCAGCCATTTTATGCTGCTTTCTTACAGATTATCAATTATGTAATATTACTTTACATAATTTTACTTATGTAAGCGGATGTATGCCCTGTCTGTCAACCGGAACAACGGCAATCACCGCATTGCTTTCCGAAAATGTGAATATTCCCGTTCTCGTAGCATGCGGAATCGTGAATGAAAGGCTTGCGAAGGCCGCCCGGATTGTAGGCGCTCAGGGAGTTTTCGTCGGCACAAGGTTCATTCTTTCAAAAGAATGCCGCGCGGCGGACGCTACCAAAAAGGACATTATGGATACGCATCCCGATGATTTTATTGTATTCACCCAGTCAAACGGCTACTCAAAATGGAGAACCACACCTCATAAATACGGTAAGGAAGGCCTTGAGGCAAATAAAAACGGCGATATGAATCCTCCCTCGGGCAGCTTTTACTACGGAATGCTCAAAGGCGATCTCGACGCCGGAGTCAATACGGTCAGCAATCTTTCAGGGCTTATCAAATCAATAGATTCCTGTGAGAAAATAGTTCGCGAACTCGGTGCTCCGTTTACGGAATAAGGAGGCATTATGGATTTCCTTGAACTTGCGAAAAACAGATATTCCGAGCGCAGATTTGACCCGCGCCCGGTTGAAAAAGAATAGATTGATAAAATACTTGAGGAGGATCTGAAGGAAATCCGCGAGGTCGCTCCGGGTGCCGAAACCATACAGCTGCTGTCAGCGAATCCGCTTGCGCTCTCTTTTGAAAAGCTGGAGCCGATTCTCATGATGATAAATAAGTATCTGCCGAAAATCAAATATATATATGACGCTACAAGGGTAACCGATATCTGCAATAAATCCATTGACGATCTCAAAAAAATGAAAGATCTCGGAGTCCGCGAAATCTCGCTCGGCATTGAGAGCGGAGACGATTGGACACTTGAGCGCATAAACAAAGGATATCAGTCAAAAGACATTCTCGAGCAGTGCGCCAAACTGAATGAAGCGGGCATTGATTTCTGGATGACATTCCTTAACGGCGTGGCAGGCAGAGAGCACAGCTCGGATCACGCGATAAATTCATCGAAAATCTTCAATCAGTGCAAGCCGATGACCGTCGGCACGGGAGGACTGATACTTTTCCCGGGAACTCCGCTTCTGGATGAAGCGAAGCGCGGCGAGTTTGACCCTCTCTCGGAAAAAGAGATGCTGGAGGAACTTAAACTGTTTGTTGAGAATCTGAATTGTGACTGCAGCTTTATAACACATCACACCGTCTCGGGCGGAAATCTGACAGGACCGGATTTCCTCAGCCGCAAAGAAAAAATCATCGCCGCGCTTGACCGCGAAATCAGGCACGGAGATATGGACAGGCTGGCATCTGTCCGCAGCAGTAAAAGAACATTATAAAAGAAAAAAGCGGCGGCTCTCAAACGGGAACCGCTGCTCATTTTTACACAGTCACCCTGCACCGGAAAACCGGTGGGGGCGTTTTTCATTTATGCACAAATTGATATTACGGAAATTATAATGTTGATTTCAGAAGGTATAAAATACCGCCCACAATAAGTGAGCGGCATAATAATTATTAAATTGTTTTTGCCCTACAAACCGGAATTTGTCACTTGGAAAGGTTGATCCAGTACCTCTCCAAATACACTTTTTCATTTGGCTCATATACTGAAGACTCGTATACCCCTCCGTTTGAAAGGATAGTTTTACGGCTGCCCTCATTGTTATCGATGCAAGAGATCAGCACCTTATCAATGCCAAGCT
>JAFWRV010000342.1 GCA_017519685.1 Clostridia bacterium | reverse complement strand
CCGACCGTCTGTGTTCTCGGATGCGGACTCGGAACGAGATACCTTTTGCTTAATGACGCCCTGCGCAGGGAGATTGCCCAAAAAGGCGCTCTCGTGACGGAGTATCCTCCGTTTTCACCTGCGAGCAGATACACCTTTCCCAAAAGGAACAGAATCATTTCGGGTCTCAGCAGAGGAGTGCTCGTGGTTGAAGCGGGTGAGAAAAGCGGCTCGCTGATAACGGCGGCCTGCGCCGCGGAGCAGGGCAGAGAGATATTCGCCGTTCCCGGAGGAATACTCAATTCCTCCTACCTCGGAACAAACCGTCTGATAAGAGACGGGGCGAAGGCGGTGACCTGCGCTGCGGACATACTCGCTCCGTTTGAATTTGAGTATCCCGGTAAAATCGATTCTTCGGCGGCCGGAAACACCCTGCCGGAAGGAACGGTTTCAAGCGGGGATAAAAAAGCGGGTTCATCAAAAGCGCTGCCGCGGGGGTTCGGAGAGGAAGCTGCGAAGGTTTACGCCGTTTTAAGTGACGAGCCGCTGCATACCGATGAAATCTGTGTCATGACAGGGCTGCCGCCCTCGGGAGTGATAACCGCTCTGACCGAGCTTGAAATCGGCGGTTACGCGGAACAGACGGAAGGTAAAAATTATATTCGTTCATAAACGGGCTAATACCCGGTTCAGGAGAAATATATGTCAAAGCTGGTAATAGTAGAGTCGCCCGCAAAGGCGAAAACAATCAAAAAATATCTCGGCAGCGGATATGAAGTCGTCGCTTCCAAGGGACATGTCAGGGACCTGCCCGACAGAACCCTGAGCGTCGATGTGCGAAACAATTACGCGCCGAAGTATGAAATTATTCCCGAAAAGGAAGCCCTTGTAAAACAGCTCCGTGAAAAAGCGGGCAAGAGTGACAAGGTCTATCTCGCGACCGACCCGGACCGTGAGGGAGAGGGCATATCCTGGCATCTCGCGACCGTGCTCGGGCTTAATCTCAACGAGGCAAACAGAGTTACCTTCAATGAGATAACAAAGAGCGGAATCCGCACCGGCATGCAGAATCCCCGCAAGGTTGATATGGATCTCGTCAACGCCCAGCAGGCAAGGCGTATTCTCGACCGTCTGGTCGGCTACACCCTCAGCCCGTTTGTGTCGCAGAAGATAAGACCGCGTCTTTCGGCAGGCAGAGTGCAGAGCGTTGCCCTGCGTCTGATTGTTGACCGAGAGAGGGAGATAGAGAAATTCATTCCTGAAGAATACTGGTCAGTTGAGGTCAAGCTCGCTTCGGGCTCAAAGAAGATTATCAAGGCGGCTCTTGAAGCCGACGAAAACGGCAAGGTTAAAATTGCCGACGAAAAGACCGCCAATGAATATGTCGAGCGTCTGACAGACGCCGAGTATGAAGTGAAGTCGGTAAAGAAGGGCACCAAAAATCAGAGGCCGGCTCCTCCGTTCACAACCTCAACCCTTCAGCAGGAAGCGTCAAAAAAGCTCAATTTCCAGTCGTCAAGGACGATGAGGATAGCCCAGGAGCTTTACGAAGGTATTGAGCTTTCCGATTACGGCAGCATGGGTCTTATCACCTATATGAGAACCGACTCGCTCCGTATTTCCGATGAGGCGAGAACTTCGGGAACTGAATTCATCCGCAAGAATTACGGAGACAAGTATGTTCCCGAAAAGCAGAATTTCTATAAAACTAAGGCAAACGCGCAGGACGGCCACGAGGCGATAAGACCGTCCGATCCCTCAATTACTCCCGAGAGTATTGCGAAGGATCTTTCCCCCGACCAGCTTAAGCTCTACACGCTTATCTGGCGCAGATTCATCGCCTGCCTCATGGCTCCGTGCGTAATGAATACAGTCAGAGTGGAAATCATTTCACACAAGGGTGACAGCGACAGATTCTGTCTTCTCACCTGCACCGGCTCAACAGTCAAGTTTGAGGGCTTCACCAAGGTGTATGAACTGCCCGAGGACGCGCTGACCAAGAACGCGCTTCCCGAAATAAAGGAAGACGAGAAACTCAAACTCCGCGAGATTACACCCGCCCAGCATTTCACCCAGCCCCCTGCCCGTTACACCGAGGCAACGCTTATCAAGGAACTTGAGGAAAACGGAGTCGGGCGCCCGTCAACCTACGCGTCGATAATTTCAACAATCACGGGAAAGGATTATGTCAGCCGCAAGCAGAAGCAGCTCGTTCCCACGGAACTCGGCATGGCGATAACGGAACTGCTTGAGGAACGTTTCCCGAAGATAGTAAACACCAAATTCACCGCGCAGATGGAGGATGACCTTGACAAGGTCGGCAGCGGCGAAACGGATTATATCGCGATGCTCGATGAATTCTATCCCGACCTCAGGCAGCAGCTTGAAAAGGCGAGAGAGGATATGAGAGGGCAGAAAATCCGTCTTTCCGACGAGCAGACCGATGAGGTGTGCGAACTCTGCGGCAAGCCCATGATAGTCAGAAACGGCAGATACGGTCGCTTCCTCGGCTGTTCGGGTTACCCGGATTGCAATAATGTCAAGCCGTTCGTTGTGGGCAAGGGTCTCTGCCCTGTCTGCTCTGGCGATATAGTTGAAAAGCGCAGCAAAAAAGGCGCTCTGTTTTATGGCTGCTCAAATTATCCCAAATGCTCGTTTGTAAGCTGGGATATGCCGACCGACGCGAAATGCCCGAAATGCGGCAAGATAATGCTCGTTTCACGCGGAGGAAAGCCGTATTGCAGCAACGAAGAATGCGAAAACCACAAGCATACGGTAAGAAAGAAATCCTATGGAAAAAAAGGTTAAGGTCATAGGAGGCGGCTTTGCCGGATGCGAGGCGGCAGCGCAGCTCGCGCGCAGGGGAATAGCGGTTGAGCTTTACGAGATGAAACCCGTCAGGTTTTCGCCCGCTCATTCGGATGAAAATCTCTGTGAGCTTGTCTGCTCAAACTCCTTCAAGGCGATGAGATTGGGAAGCGCCGCCGGTATGCTCAAGGCGGAGATGGAACTTATGGGCTCCGTCTGTGTCAGCTGCGCGAAAGAGACTGCGGTCCCCGCAGGCGGTGCGCTCGCGGTTGACAGGGGAAAATTTTCCGCCCTGATGACAGAAAAGATAAATGAAAATCCGCTTATCACGGTTATCCGTGAGGAGATTACTCAAATCCCCGACGGCTTTGTGATAATCGCGGCGGGGCCTCTCGCGAGCGAGGGACTCAGCGAAAGCATAAGAAAGCTGTGTAACGGCAGTCTGAGTTTCTTTGACGCGGCGGCGCCGATAGTGACCGCGGACAGCATTGACATGGACAAGGCGTTTCTTCAGTCGAGATATGACAGAGGCGAAGCGGATGATTACATAAACTGCCCGATGAATAAAGCGGAGTATGATGAATTTTATGACGCGCTCGTAAGCGCCGAATCCGCGGAGATTCATTCGTTTGACAGGAGAAAGGATGTCTATGAGGGTTGTATGCCCGTAGAAGTTATGGCGTCAAGAGGCCGCGACACAATCCGTTTCGGCCCGATGAAGCCGGCGGGGCTGACAGACCCGCGCACAGGTCACAGACCGTGGGCAAATCTTCAGCTCCGAAAAGAAAACGTTGAAGGAACCATGTATAACCTTGTCGGATTTCAGACCAATCTGAAATTCGGCGAACAGAAGAGTGTATTCTCAATGATTCCGGCTCTGAGAAATGCCGAATTTGTCAGATACGGAGTTATGCACAGAAACACATTCATCAATTCACCGCGTCTTTTGAATGAGGATTTTTCATTCAGAACAAGAGAAAATTTGTTTTTCGCAGGTCAGATTACGGGTGTTGAGGGGTATATGGAAAGCGCGGCTTCGGGAATACTTGCGGGAATCAACGCCGCAAACAGACTCGAAGGAAAAGAAAAATTTATCCCCGGAAAAACAACTATGACAGGCGCGCTCGCGAGGTATGTCGCGGATGAAAGTATAAAAAACTTTCAGCCGATGGGCGCTTCGTTCGGTCTTCTTCCTCCGCTTGATGAAAAAATCAGGGACAAGAAGCTGAGATATGAGGCGCTTGCGCAGCGCGGGCTCTCGGAACTTCAGAAAGCAATATCAAAGGAACAATAAGGTTACGGAGGTATGTTTATGATCCTTGAAAGATTGATAGCTTTAATTTGCGATGAATTCGGAATGTCGGAGTCTGACATCAACGAGGATACCCTTATCGAAAGCATAGTAAACGATGAATTTGAAATGCAGGAGCTTATGAGCGCGATAAGCGATGAATTTGAAATCGAAACAGAACTCGTACCCGCAGAGGATTGGCGCATAAGCGACCTGGCAGACGCAATATCCGAAGCGGAATAATTTCCGGAGGAGAGCCATGGAAGGTAAACTTGATGCCCTTCAGGCGAATCTCGGTTACAGGTTCAAGGATGAAACGCTGCTGAAAACAGCGCTTACTCATTCATCCTACGCCAATGAAAAAGGGGTTACCTGTAACGAGCGCCTTGAATTTCTGGGCGATGCGGTTCTCGGATTCATATCCGCGAACTACTTTTTCAACAATTTCAGTTATCCCGAAGGGGAGCTTACAAAGCACAGAGCCGCGAGAGTCTGCGAAAACGCGCTGTGTGTCTTTGCGCAGGAGCTTGATATCGGCTCCGCCCTTTTCCTCGGAAAGGGCGAGGAGAGAATGGACGGAAGGCATAAGCCGTCTATGCTCGCCGACGCGTTTGAGGCGGTGCTTGCCGCGGTGTATCTTGACGGCGGAATCGAGGAAGCGTCAAAGATAGCGCTGAGATTCGTTGCCCGTCACGATGAACTTGACAAAACAGGCGACTACAAGACCGCGCTTCAGGAAGTTGTTCAGCGCAATCCCGAGGAGCACGTGGAATATGTTCTTGTTGACGAATCGGGTCCCGCTCACGACAAGCATTTTGCGGTCGAGGTAAGGCTCAACAGCAACGTTATCGGCCGCGGCGAGGGAAAGAGCAAGAAGCTTGCCGAGCAGATGGCGGCAAAGGAAGCGCTTTCTCTGATGGGAATAGTAAAATGAAGCATGTGAATGTCGCTCTCTTTGTCGTTCACATTGGGTGCCCTCACAGGTGCAGCTTCTGCGACCAGAGGAGTATCACGCGTGTGGCGCATAAGGTAACTCCGGAGGATGTTCATTCCGCGGTTGAAACCGCACTCGCGTCTCTCGACGGGGAAACGGCGTCAGAAGGTGAAATCGCCTTTTTCGGCGGCAGTTTCACGATGATTGACAGAGAGTATATGATGTCGCTTCTCGACGCGGCATATTCCTATGTGAAAAACGGTGTTTTCAGAGGAATACGCATTTCCACAAGACCCGACGGCATAACGGAGGAAATCTGTGAAATTCTTAAAAGCCGCGGCGTGACCTCGGTTGAACTCGGCGCGCAGTCGCTTGACGACAGAGTGCTTAAGCTTAATGAAAGAGGCCACACGGCAAAGCAGGTTGAAGACGCCTGCCGTATGCTTGAATCCCACGGCTTTGAAACAGGGCTTCAGATGATGACGGGGCTTTACGGCTCCTCGGATGAGGACAGCATTGAAACCGCCCGTAAAATCATCGCTCTTTCACCGGCAACGGTCAGAATATATCCGACCGTCGTGATTGAGGGCACAAAGCTTTATGAACTTATGCGAAGCGGAGAATTCGTTCCTAAAGGAATCGAAGAAACCGTTGACCTGTGCGCAAAGCTTATACCGATGTTTGAGAATGCCGGCATAAAGGTCATCAGAGTCGGGCTCCATTCTGACGGCGATACCTCAAAATTCGCGGCGGGAGCATTCCATCCCGCGCTGAGAGAACTCTGTGAGGGACGCATTTACCGTGATGCTGCACTCAGAGAGCTCAATAATATGACCCCGGGGAAATACATCCTCTCGGTCGGACCGGGACAGAGGTCTAAAATGACCGGTCAGAAAAAGGCAAACCTCTCATTCCTGCGTGACAGGGGATATGACTGTGAAGTCGCTCAGGAGGAAGGTCTGACCAAATATGAAATCAAGGTAAGGAAAAAAGATGCTTCTTAAATCAATTGAAATGCAGGGATTCAAGTCGTTTCCAGATAAAACGGTGCTTGAACTCGGAAAGGGAATAACCGGAGTCGTCGGACCCAACGGGTCGGGAAAAAGCAATATTTCCGACGCCATGCGCTGGGTTCTCGGTGAGCAGAGCACAAAGGCGCTCAGGGGCTCGCGTATGGAAGACGTCATTTTCGGCGGCACCGACCGCAGAAAGGCGCTCGGCTACGCCGAGGTTATCCTGCATATAGACAACAGTGACAGAACTCTTGACAGGGAAGCGGATGACGTTTCCGTTTCAAGGCGTCTTTACCGTTCGGGTGAGAGTGAATACAAGATAAACGGCGAGGTTTCAAGACTGCGCGATATTCACGAGCTGTTTATGGATACCGGTCTCGGCAGAGACGGTTATTCAATGGTCAGCCAGGGAAAGATTGCCGACCTTGTTTCCGCCAAATCGACCCAGCGCAGGGATATGCTCGAGGAAGCGGCGGGAATCTCACATTTCCGTTACAGACGCGCGGACGCTTCAAGGCGGCTTGAGCAGGCGGAGGAAAACCTTATCCGTCTGAGAGATATTCTCGCCGAACTTGAGTCGAGAATCGGTCCTCTTAAGACACAGAGCGAAAAGGCGGTTAAATTCCTCGCTCTCGCAGATGAGAAAAAGACGCTTGAAATCGGTCTGTGGCTTCATACAATCGACAAGGCGGGAAACGACCTGCGCGAGCAGGAAAACAAGCTTTCAATCGCCACGGCGCAGTATGAGGAGGAAGAAAAGAAAATATCGGAAATCGAGGAGCAGATTGAGCAGGCAATCCGCAAGGGTCAGGATCTGACCGTTGAGGTTGAAACACTGACAAGCGCAATTTCCGAAGCGGAGGAAAACGCCGCCGTCATTGACGGTAAAATAGCCGTTGAGGAAAATACCGCGGAGCACAATCTTGCCACGGTTGAAAGAATAAAATCGGATATGGGCGACGGTGAAAAGACCGTTGCCGAGGCGCAGGAGCAGATTGACAGCACCCGCGCCGAGATTGAAGAAAAGCAGAAAATGATTTCGGACACAAAGGATGAACTCGCGTCCGAACTTGAAAAACTCAATTCCCTGCTTGACAGAAACGGTGAAAACGGCGATAAAATCCGTGAGATAAACGACAAACTGACGGATACCGCTATCCGTCTGAGCGACCTCAAGGTCGGCAAGAGCACGGCTTCGTCAGCCGCCGCCGAGCTTAAAGCCAGAATTGCCGCAATCGACGAGATAATCGATTCGCGCGGAGATTCCGTCAAGGCGATTGAGCAGGAGAAGGCAAAGGCGGAAAGCGCGATACGCAAGCTCAGGGATGAGGAGAGTGAAAACAGAAACGCGCTTGAAGGATACCGCCTTATAATCGAAACAAGAGAGGGTAAGGCGGAGAAGCTCCGCAAGGAAACAGAATCGCTGAACCTCGATATATATCAGAAAAACGCGAGAATAAAAATGCTGGATGACCTCGAGAAGAATCTCGACGGCTACGCGGGCTCGGTCAGAAAGGTCATAACCGAGGCGAAACGCGGCGCGATGAAAGGAATCAGAGGAACGATTTCCCAGCTCATTTCAACGCAGGGCGAATATGCCGTGGCTGTTGAAACGGCGCTCGGAGCGGCGGTGCAGAATATTGTCACCGACAATGAAAACTCCGCTAAGAGGGCAATTGAATTTCTCAAGGAAAACAGAGCCGGCAGAGCGACATTCCTGCCTCTGACCTCGGTTAAAGCCAAGCCGTTCACCGAAAAGGGGCTTGAAAACTGCGACGGCTTTGTGGATATGGCGGACAAGCTCGTTGAATATGACAGCGATTATGCCGGAATAATCGGAAATCTGCTCGGAAGAACGGCGGTCATCGACAATATCGACAACGGAATCGCGATGGCAAAAAAATACTCCTACCGTTTCAAGATAGTTACTCTTGACGGGCAGGTGCTCAATGCCGGAGGTTCGATAACCGGCGGTTCGAGAGGTTCGGGAACGGGCTTCCTGAGCAGAATAAACGAAATCGAAGAACTGAAGGAAGATGTTAAAATCCTTCAGAAGAAATACGACGAAAAGCAGGCGGAATTCAATACAATCGACGGCGAAATCACCGAGGCGAACGCTCAGATTGACGTCACGGACGCCGAGATAATCAAAATCCAGGAAAATATCATCAGAGCCGAGAGCGACCTGAAACTCGCGAGCGACAGATACGATGCCGCAATCGGTCAGATAAGCGAGCTTGAGGAAGAAAAAGAGCGCGCCGGCATCAGAATAACCGAAGCGGAAAAAGAGGAAAAGAGAGCCGACGGCGAAATCGAAAAGCTCAATAACGAAACCGATGAACTCAACGCTCAGCTTGAGGAACTTGACAAAGAGCGTGACAAGCTTGAGCAGCTTCGTGAAAAATCCTCCGAAATCCAGAACGGACTCAACATCAGAATCGTTGAGCTTACCAAGGAAATCGAGGCGTGCAACGGCATAATCGAGGCGGCGATACTCAATAAAGAGGCGCTTGAAAGCCGTTCGGGAAAACTGAACGAGGAAATCGAAGTATTGCTTGCCGCCAATGAGGAGATAGCAAAAACGGTCGTATCTCTCAGAGAAGAAGCGGCAAAGCTCCGCGAGCAGGCAAATGAAAACCGCGGCAAAATCGAGGCGCTTGTCGGGGAAAGAAACGAAAACGAGGCGCTGAATATACAGCTCAGAAACCGCGAAAGAGAGGAAAACGCCGAGAAGGAAAAACTCGGCGGCGAGCTAGCAAGACTTGAGGAAAGAAAATCCGCTCTTGAAAACGCTCTCGAAACGACAAAGAACAAGCTTTACGACGAGTATCAGCTGACTTACAGAGAAGCGGCTGAAATCGGCGAGGTGCCCGATGATATCCCGAAGGCGCAGCGGACTCTTCAGGAAATCCGCGGCAAAATCCGCGCTCTCGGCAATGTCAATGTGGGAGCGGTTGAAGAATACAAAGAGGTCAGCGAACGCTACGAATATATGAACGGTCAGCTTACAGACGTTGAAAGCTCCAAGAAGGAGCTTGAAAAACTGATTGAGGAACTGACCGGCAAGATGGCGGAGAAGTTCCGCGAGCAGTTCAGGAGAATCAACAACGAGCTCGGTGTCACGTTCCGTGATTTGTTTGACGGAGGCCGCGCCGAACTTGAGCTTGACGATCCGCAGGATGTTCTCGAGTGCAACATCAATATCAAGGTTCAGCCGCCGGGCAAGAATGTTCAGAATATCGACCTGCTTTCGGGCGGTGAAAAAGGTCTTGCCGCAATTGCGCTCCTGTTCGCGATTCTCAAGGTTACGCCGGCGCCGTTCTGCGTGTTTGATGAGGTTGAGGCGGCTCTTGACGACGTCAATGTCGCGAGATACGCGAAATATGTGCGCAGTATGACCGGGAACACGCAGTTCATCCTGATTACCCACAGAAGAGGTACGATGGAGGAGGCGGATATCCTCTACGGCGTCACGATGCAGGAAGAGGGCGTCTCAAAGATGCTCGAGCTCAAGAGCTATGAGATGACAAGAAAACTCGGACTTGATAATTAAAGAATACATATAATTGAAGGGAAAGGAAACGTTATGGAAATTTCGGAAGCCAAAAAATTAGTTATCGAAGCAGGCGAAAAACTCGTTGAGGAAGGACTCATCGCGAGAACCTGGGGCAATGTCAGCTGCAGAATTGACGAAAAAACTTTTGTCATAACACCGAGCGGCAAGCCCTATATCGGTCTCACTCCCGATGATATAGTCGAGGTCGCGATTGATGACCTCGCGTGGAGCGGCGATGTCAAGCCCTCCAGCGAAAAGGGAATTCACGCCGAGGTATATAAGATGTATCCCGAAGCGAATTTCGTAATTCACACTCATCAGAAGGTTGCGTCCGCAATCTCCGTTCTTAAAACAGGCATTGACAGAGTTGCCGGAGAAGCCCGTCAGGTAATCGGCGACAATGTCCTGCTCGGCGGTTACGGCCTTCCCGGCACAAAGAAGCTCAGAAAGGGAGTCACAAACGCCCTTCGTCAGAGCCCTTCAAAGGCAATCATTATGGCGCATCACGGCGCGCTCTGCTACGGCGCTTCATTCCGCGAGGCGTTTGATGTTGCCGCCTGCCTTGAAAGACATTCGGCGCAGTATATAATCGACGGCGCGAAGGAAAAATTCGGCTTCGCGGCGGACAGTCTTGATGATTTCTGTGAAAAAGTTGTTAAAAAAGTCTTAAAAACAAACGAATCGATTGAAATAGACAAGTCTGAACTGTATAATAGTTCCTGTGACAGGGATGAGGGCAGAATCGTTCTGACAAACCAGGCGGACGGCGGCAAGGTTCATATGGACCTCAAATCGGGATTTGCCGATTCCGAGGTTTCCGATACAGCCGAAGCCCACAGACAGATTTACCTCAGCTCCGAAAACGCGATCCAGATATTTGAGGCTGCTGCAGTTGGCAAACATAGCCTCCATATCTGTAACAAGCGATGTGTCAAACGGTGCCGCGTCTATGTACTCCGCATTTGTAAATGCATTGAACATATAACTTGAATCTGCATTGAGGTATGGCTTTGTATCCTCCGACCAATAATAGATCGTGCCGTCATCAAACCATGAGTATATCGGGGTCTGCGAATTCGCTGCCGATACGGTCACGGCTTCAACTCCTTCAGGCACACCCGACCCGCTGTACCGCATGATACTTTTGACATTGTCGCGGCTGCCCGCAAGCGCCGTCCACTGAGCGCGGACAGTGCTTCCTGACGCAAATGT
>JAFWRV010000341.1 GCA_017519685.1 Clostridia bacterium | reverse complement strand
TTTTTTGATATGTTCGCTGACTTCGTCGGTTTGAATTCTTTCGATAAGATTGGCGGTTGTGTGTCCCGGAACGGCGTCATTCTGATAGTCATATCCGTTTGTGTCCGCGACTATTTTGCCGTAAACCGCTTCTTTGGGATTAAGCAGTCCCGAACCGTAGCCGATTGAATCACCGAGGACGAGATAATAAGGTTTGCTTTCTTCCGCGAATGCGGTAACGCCGAGTGAACCGGCAACCACGAGAACAGACAGTATAATTGCCGCAATTTTTCTGAGTTTCATAGTGATTCCTCCATTGTTTTATTTTTCAAACGGATAAACGAGTCCCATCTGCCGACGGCACTCATCCATTATTTCCATACAGCTGAGAGTTGACGAAAAGGGAATGAATTCCGATTCGGTCCTGCCCGATTTAATTTCATCTGCCACCGAAGTGAATTCCGTCAGGTAATCTGTTTTGCCCCTGAACACTTCGCGGCGCCCGTCATTTTTAATCAGAAACGCGAATGGCGCGACATGGAAAAACGGAATTCTGATTTTCCCTTTGCTGCCGGTTATCACGCATCCTTCTTTCAAAACAGCCAGCGATATGTTAAGGACACAGTCAAAGCCGTCATACCCGAGAGTGACTGTTTCGTTTGTGTCAATCCCGTTGCTGACAGTTCCCTCGCATCTGATATTGAGCGGACTGCCGAAAAGGTTATAGCAGTAAGTAATCGGATAAATCCCTATATCGAGCAGCGCGCCTCCGGCGGTGTCGGGATTCAATACACGCGAGTCCCTGCTCATCATCAGTCCGGGAAAAGCGTAGTTCATCCTGACCGATTTGATTTCACCGATTTCACCGTTTTGTACCCAGTCACTGACTTTGAACGCTACATCCGAAAACCAGGTCCACATCGCTTCACAGAAATAAATATTGTTTTCCTTTGCGGTTTCGATTGCGTTTCTGACCTGCGCGGTATTTACCCCGGCGGGCTTTTCGCAGAGGACCGGTTTTCCGAGCTCAATTGCTCTGACCGAGTATTCGCAGTGTGAGGTGTGCGGAGTGGCTATATAAACAGCGTCTGCAGTTTTGACCGCCTCTTCAAAACTGTCAAAGGCGCGTGCACCGTGCTTTTCAGCGAAGTTTTTTGCTTTTTCAAAATTTCTGGAATAAACGGAAACAATTTCGTGATTGCCTCTTAGTATGCTGCGGGCGGTATTTTTCGCGATGCTGCCGCAACCGATATACGCCCATCTGAATTTTCCGTCTGTCATTTTATCACCGCAATTTCACACGGATTTAATCAGTTCCGTGTATGGCATTTCCTCAAATCCATTTTTAAAATAAGTGCGCAGAGCGGACTCATTTTCTTTCTCCGCCTCAAGGCGTAATACACAGCCGGCGTATTTCATCTCAAGAAAAGCGAAGAATTTTGTGGCTGTTCCGCGGTTTCTGTATTCCGGTCTCAGATACAGATCCTCAATCCAGATACAGTGCTTTCCGAATTCCGTCGAAAAACTTTTTGCGAGCATCGCGTATCCGGTGATTGTATCTTTATCGAGAAAGACGTACCCTTCGGAGAAAGGATCGTCGCCGACACAGTTTTCTATGTCGTTTAAAAAGATTTCATCCGACCCGTTTGTCGCCACCGCTTCAGAAGCATAGAACACCCGCATCATATTGAGCACTTCGTCTTTATCGCTTTCAATCATCATTCTGATTGCTGACATAATGTTTTTTCCTTTGGTATTGAATAACAAACAGCCCGCTGCAATCTGGAGGAGCAGCGGGCTGCAGCTGATTAAATATTTTTAATTGCTTGACATTTTTCTGATCATGTCAAGGCCTTTCATAATGAGCTGGGGAAGGGTTGTGCCTATGAATTTAATAAGCGCCTGGAAAATGACCTGGAAGGTGCTGGGCTTTTCAACGGCAGTAACATTGAGACTCTTTGCTTCCTGACCGATAGCGACATATTTCTTGTCAATGCCTTCGTAACGGCTCTTGGTATAAATAATATTGATAATGTAGTTGCCGTCAATGGTAGGAACTACGTCGCTCTGATATGACTTGGAAGCGGCATCGTATGAGAAAGAACCCGATGCGAGAGTTGTGCCGCCGGTTGTAAGTTCATAGGAAAGGGGAACATACTGAAGATCGCCCCACTGGGGAATGCCGGTTTCTCTCGCTCTGGAGTAAGCCATAATTGTGTTGTGCTCGCCAACATAGAATTTTTCATCCTTGAGTTTGGGAGCGGGAACCTTATCTATTGTGTCAAGGAACGCTTCTTCTGTATTTGTGCTGACGCTTCTCATATCGCTGGACTTGTTAACCTCGGCGTCGGCATCGGCTTTAACTCTCTGAACCATATAATAGGTTGTGCCGGCGGTAAGATTTGTGAATTCGTTGGAATCCTGCCAGTTTACGCCTTTATCTTTTGAATACTCGTAACCTTCGGTCTTCTTGAGTACAATCTTTGTGGTTGTGATGTTTTCAATCTGAACGGGGATCGCGTCTTTACCCGCGCTTGCCTTATGTGTCTTGACTTCAAGAGTCTTGTTGATTTCGCTCGCGCTCTTGGTCTCGGTTGCCTTGAATCTTGCCCAGACATTGTAAACGGTGTCGGGAGTAAGATTTTTGAATTCATTTGAATCCTGCCAGGTCGCGCCGCCGTCAACTGAATACTGGGCGTTGGGGATAATCTTTACGGAGAAGCTTGTTGAGGTAATGTCATCGTTGGGAACAACAGCTGAAGGCATTGCCTGTGTTTCTCTCGGAGTTGCGCTGACAGAAATGGGGTCGCTCGCAAGATATGTATCGGTTTCAGCCATTCTCGCGTAGATTGTATAGGTTGTTCCGTCTGTAAGACCGGAGAATGTGTAGCTGCCCTTTGATGAGGCAACGTATCCGGAAGCGGCGGATGTGATTGAGTATTCCGCACCGTCGGGACCTTCGACTCTGATTGTCTTTGACGAAGCGACAACTTCAATATCAGAGGACGCGATTGCCGCCTGCTTTGATTTTGTCAGTTCAACGGATTTTGTTCCGGTGAGGTCCGCTTCTCCCTCTTTCTTCGCGGTAACGGTGATTGTATATGTTTTGCCGGGGGTCAGGTTGTAGAAGGTAATCGTTGTGCCGAGAGCGACTTCACCTTCGGGTGAGATTTTCGCGTCGGAAACGGCATATCCCTCGGGAACCGTTACGGTAGCGGTGATGTTTTTCTTTTCGATACTGGGAGTCGCTGTAATTGTAACCTCACCCTCAGCATACGCGGCGACCGCGAAACTGCCGAAAAGCATGAGAGTCGCAAGAAAAGCGGCTAAAATCTTTTTGGAAACGGTTAAGGTTTTTTTCATAAAATTATTCCTCCGTTTGTTTTATCCGCCTTTTCGGCGGACTGATCAATGATAATTTTATCATATAATGAACTGAATTGAAATAGGTATTTATAAATAATCTGTAAATTTTCACTATATGCAAAAATGAACGCAGTTAACCGCTGTGTCAGATCATTGACTCTTCCCAGGAGTCAAACGGTTTGAGACCGAAAAGAGCTGCGACTGTCGGAGCGACATTCGCGAGACCGTATTTTCCGTCTTTGATTGTGTATTCTTTATCGGAATAAATGATGAACGGAACTGGGTTGAGCGAGTGGGCGGTTCTTACCTGGACTTCGCCCTTCTTGTTCTTCTCGAGCATTTCATCCGCGTTGCCGTGGTCGGCTGTGATGAGAACCGTAATTCCGAGTTCATCCGCGACCTTGAGGACTCTCGCGATACCGAGGTCAACGGAAGCGACCGCTGTGATTGTCGCGTCAAGACTGCCTGTGTGACCGACCATATCGCCGTTGGGATAGTTGCAGCGGATAAAATCGTATTTGCCGGATTTCATCGCGTCTATAACGGCGTCTGTGATTTCCGCGCTCTTCATCCAGGGACGCTCGTCAAAAGAAACATTGTCTGAGGGGATTTCCATGAAAGTTTCAAGCTCGTCGCTGAATTTGCCGCTTCTGTTGCCGTTCCAGAAATATGTTACATGGCCGTATTTCTGGGTTTCGCTGACCGCAAACTGTGTCATTCCGTGAGAAACTAGGAGCTCGGAAAGAGTATCCTTGATTTCGGGAGGATTGACGAGGTATCTTGCCGGCAGTTTGAGGTCGCCGTCATACTGGAGCATACCCGCGTAAACGACGTCGGGCTTCGGGCCTCTGTCAAATTTATCAAAATCATCGTAGTCAAACGCCATGCTGAGCTCAAGCGCTCTGTCACCGCGGAAATTATAGAGAATAACGCTGTCGCCGTCGTTGATTGTTCCGACGGGTTTTCCGTCTTTGGCTATTATAAACGCGGGAAGATCCTGGTCGATGACTCCGTCGATTTCGCTGCGGTAGGTTTCAATCGCTTCCTTTGCGCTCGCAAACTGTCTGCCGAGTCCTCTGACGTGGGCGTCCCAGCCGAGTTTTACCATATTCCAGTCCGCCTGGTAACGGTCCATCGTGATTTTCATTCTTCCGCCGCCGGACGCTATATCCGCGCTGAAAGTGCCGTCGTTGAGGGAAGCAAGCTTTTCTTCGAGAGCGTCAACATAAGTCAGCGCCGAGGTGGCGGGAACATCTCTGCCGTCAAGCAGGATGTGAACGTGAACTGACTTTATACCGCATTCCTTTGACTTTTCAAGCATTGAGAAAAGATGGGAAATGTTGGAATGAACGTTGCCGTCGGAGAGCAGCCCGATGAAATGAAGAGCGCTACCTTTTGAAATGCAGTTAGAAGCAACCTCTTTCCACGCGTCCGATTCATAAATCTTTCCCGAAAGAATGGATTCATTGACAAGCTTTGCGCCCTGAGAATAAATCTGACCGCAGCCGAGAGCGTTGTGGCCGACTTCGCTGTTGCCCATATCTTCGTCGGTGGGAAGGCCGACAGCGTCGCCGTGCGCCTTGAGACGCGTGTTCGGACGCTCCTTGAGAAGCTTGTCGAGAGTGGGTGTATTTGCAAGTGTAACGGCGTCACCGAGACCTGTTTTTGAAAATCCTACGCCGTCCATAACAATGAGAACAACTTTTTCTGACATAATTTAAGTCCTTCTTTCTTAAAAAGCGGGTAAGCAGTTGAGCTTACCCGCGCAGTGATTTATTTGCTTGCTGCAGAAACGATAGCGGCAAATTTGTCCGCCTTGAGTGAAGCGCCGCCGATAAGACCGCCGTCAACATCATACTGGGCAAGAAGCTCAGCCGCGTTGCCGTCATTCATTGAACCGCCGTACTGGATAACGAATCTGTCCGCTTCCTCTTTGCCGTAAAGGCGGGCGATGAGTTCGCGGATGATTTTGCAAACTTCGTTTGCCTGCTCCGGAGTCGCTGTTTCGCCTGTACCGATAGCCCATACGGGTTCGTAGGCAATGATGATGTTTTTGAGCTCGTCCGCTGAAACGCCGCCGAGGGCGATTTCCGTCTGAGCGCAGACTATCTGTTTGGTGATTCCGAGCTGTCTTTCGGAGAGAACCTCGCCTACGCAGAGAATAACGGTGAGACCGGCGTTGAGAGCCGCTCTTACGCGGTTGCGTACGGTGACATCGGTTTCACCGAAATACTGTCTTCTTTCGGAGTGGCCGATAATAACATAGGGAACGCCTGCCGCCTTGAGCATTTCTGCCGAAACTTCGCCTGTAAAAGCGCCTTTTTCAGCCCAGTGGCAGTTCTCGGCGCCGATTTTGATGTTTGAACCCTTTGCTGCTTCCATAGCGGCATACAGGTCAATATAAGGAACACAGAGGACTACGTCGCAGTCCGCGTTTGCTACAAGAGGTTTCATTTCTTCGATAAGCGCTTTTGTCTGATCGGGAGTGTTGTTCATTTTCCAGTTGCCTGCGATAACAGGTCTGCGCAGTGATTTATCCATTATTCTGTCTCCTTTGATTATTTATCGTTAACAGCTTCAATGCCGGGAAGAGCTTTGCCCTCAAGGAATTCGAGAGAAGCGCCGCCGCCGGTTGAAATATGTGTCATCTTGTCGCCGAAGCCGAGCTGGTTAACAGCCGCCGCGGAGTCGCCGCCGCCGATGATTGTGACAGCATCGGACTCTGCAAGAGCTTTTGCCACGGCGAGTGTGCCCTTGTTGAGCACGGGGTTCTCAAATACGCCCATGGGGCCGTTCCATACAACGGTCTTGGCGTGCTTGATTTCAAGAGCGAAGTTCTCTGCGCTGACGGGGCCGATATCAAGGCCTTCCATGTCGGCGGGGATTTCTCTTGAGTCAACAACCTTGGTTTCAATGGGAGCGTCGATGGGGTCGGGGAAGCCGGGACCTACAACGGTGTCGATGGGAAGCAGGATTCTGACTCCCTTGTCCTGGGCCTTTTTGAGCATATCTTTGCAGTATTCAACCTTGCTGTCGTCGCAGATTGAAATTCCGATTTCATAGCCCTTTGCCTTGATAAATGTGTATGCCATTCCGCCGCCGATGATGAGCGTGTCGGCTTTGTTGAGAAGATTGTCGATAACGTTGAGCTTGTCGGCAACCTTTGCGCCGCCGAGAATGGTAACAAAGGGTCTTGCGGGGTTTTCAACCGCGTTGCCGAGATACTTGAGCTCTTTGCCCATAAGGTATCCGACAGCCGCTTCGCTGACATATTCGGTAACGCCGACTGTTGAGCAGTGCGCTCTGTGAGCAGCGCCGAACGCATCGTTTACATATATATCACAAAGACTTGCGAGGTCTTTTGAAAACGCTTCGCCGTTTTTGGTTTCTTCGGGGCGGAAACGTGTGTTTTCAAGAAGAACTACATCGCCGTCTTTCATAGCGGCAACAGCAGCTTTCGCATTCTCGCCTACAACGTTGTCATCAGCGGCAAAAACTACTTCCTTGCCGAGTTTTTCAGTAAGTCTTTTTGCTACGGGAGCAAGTGAAAATTTAGCTTCGGGACCGTTCTTGGGCTTGCCGAGATGTGAACAGAGGATAACCTTTGCTCCGTCAGCCATCAGTTTTTTGATGGTGGGGATGGCGGCATTGATTCTGTTTTCATCCGTGATAATTCCGTCCTTGAGAGGAACATTGAAATCGCAGCGGACAAGAACTCTTTTTCCTTTGGAATTGATGTCGTCAACGGTTTTTTTGTTAAGTAAACTCATTTGCTTCTTCCTTTCAGATATAGATTAAAAATTATTTTTCCAAGTAGTAATTATATTATAAATATTTACTGAAATCAAGTAATATTCTTCGGCAATTTTAACGAACTTATTGTGCAATATGTTGATTTTTATATCTTGACTTTACAACAGGAATTTGATAAAATAAGCGACACAGCATATATGCCTCCTTAGTTCAATGGATAGAATAAGTCCCTCCTAAGGATTAGATGTGGGTTCGATTCCCGCAGGGGGTGCCACTCTACAATTTTATATTTTCGGAGG
>JAFWRV010000340.1 GCA_017519685.1 Clostridia bacterium | reverse complement strand
GTCAGTTGTCCTGTTGCCTGTTACGGTTTACGCCAGGAGAGGATGGTTTGCCGACGGCATATTCAAGGGTATAATCCGCACAGCTTCAAACCTGCTTTTCTCAAGCACCTTTATTGCCTCCTGGTACATCACCGCGTCTATCGGCGCCATTCTGATACTTTACGCCGTTTCAAAGAAAAAAGTCGGCGTTATCCTCTGCGCCGTGACATGTGTCCTTTACATTATCTGCTGTGTCAGGTCAAGCTATTATTCTCTGATTCAAAACGAAACGGTTCTGTCTGCCGTCAAAATATATGAATACATATTCACCTCTCCCGTTTTCAGCTTCCCGGTCGCTCTTTTCTGGATGACTCTGGGAAAAGCTTTTGCCGACGGCAGATTTTCCGGAGTGAAACTCCCCGTTCATATCGTTACCGCTGTCATATCGGCGGTCTGCCTGTATATTGAGTGGAGATATGTCTTCAATCTCAACGGCAGTTTTAAAAACGACTGCTACTTTTTCCTCGCGCCTCTCTGCGTTTCGCTTTTCGGAATAATAATCGGTATTGATATAAGTCTTAAAAACGCGAGGGCTCTCAGAAAAATCAGCACAGTCACCTTCCCTCTGCACGCCTCGCTGATTTATGTTTTGCGTTTTATCCTGCGTAAATTCATTTCGGATGACGTTCTTATCGCCGTTCTGATTTTCGTTTCGGCCGTAATCTGCTGCCACGTGGTATATTTGCTTATCAGCCGTCTTGAAAAAGCCGAGCGTCTTTCTTTCCTGAAATACGCCTATTGATATAAGGAGCGGATATCATGCCAATCTGGAATCCGTGGCACGGCTGCCGTAAACTCAGCCCCGGTTGTCTTAACTGCTATGTTTACAGACGGGATGAAAGCGTTGGAAAGGACGCCGGAGTCATCTCAAAAACCGCCGATTACAATCTGCCCTTAAAGAAAGACAGACAAGGCAATTTCAAAATCGGGGCGGGAAGCGGCGCTGTCTATACCTGCATGACCTCGGATTTTTTTCTTGAGGAAGCGGATGAATGGCGCGATGAATGCTGGAGAATAATGAAAATCCGCAGCGACCTTGATTTTCATATCATAACAAAAAGAATCGACCGTTTTGAAAAATGCGTTCCCGATGACTGGGGTGACGGTTATGATAACGTCACAATCTGCAGCACCTGCGAAAACGCTCAGACCGCGGATTACCGTCTGCCCGTTCTTCTGAACGCTCCGGTAAAACACCGTGAAATCATATCCGAGCCGATGCTCGGTGAAATAAACATTGAAAAATATCTCCGGACAGGTCTTATCGAGCACGTCACCTGCGGAGGCGAATCGGGTCCGCGGGCGCGCCCGTTTGATTTCAGATGGATGCGCGAGCTCCGTCTTGAATGTGTCAGAAACGGAGTGCCGTTTACATTCAAGCAGACCGGAGCAAATTTCATAAAGGACGGCAAAACCTATCATATTGAGCGCCGTTTTCAGATGCAGCAGGCAAGGAAATCCGGATACAGTTATTATCCCGGAACGAATTGCGCCGACGCGATAAGTTATACTCTGCCCGAAAGAGAAGCGCTCTTCGCTTCACTCGCGAAATCGGATTTCCGCAGCCGTTTCCGTCTTTCACAGAGCGATAAGGAATATGTGACGGAAAAAGGTCCGGAAACAATTGAAAAGCACGCCGCGGACTTTGTGGCTCAGCGCCTCGCTCCCGAAAATCCCGAAAATGACGGCAAGCAGACTCCGATGCGCGGGCATCCGGTTTTTATCGCCCAGCACGCTACGGGATGCTGCTGCAGGGGATGCCTTGAAAAATGGCATCACATTCCGTCGGGAAAGAAGCTTACCGAAGACGAACAGAAATATATCACCGGTGTGATTACGGATTGGATAAAAAAAGAAATGAACCGCTGATTATCCGGATACGATATATACGATATTAAAAAGGAGGGATTCTTTTTGAAAAAGGAAAAAGAAAAATATCCCCTTTGTTCACTGCTTATTGAAGTAACCAAAAAATGCAATGCCGCCTGCGACCAGTGCGGCAGCAGATGCGACATTCACTGCGAAGAACTTCTTTCGGGTGACGATATCATCAACGCTCTTACCGATATCAAGGAGAATATCGGCACAGACGTGATGATTAACATAAGCGGCGGCGAACCGCTTATGAGAAAAGACCTGTTTGATATTATGACGCGCGCCGTCGCCCTCGGCTTTGACTGGGGAATGGTGACAAACGGCTCCCTGATAACCGACAAGGTAATTGAGGATATGAAAAAAAGCGGGATGAAAACCATCACGATAAGTCTTGACGGCCTGCGTGAAACCCACGAATCCCTGCGCCATCTCCCCGGAAGTTTTGATAAAATCATCAACGCGCTCAAAAGAATACGCGAAGAAAACTTCGTTGACCATCTCCAGGTCACCTTTGTGGCGAACAAGAGAAATGTCTATGAGTTTGAGGAACTCTACGCCATTCTCGATAAAATCGGGCTGGATTCAATCCGCGTCAGCAATATCGACCCGATAGGCAGGGCGCTCGACAATCAGAATCTCCTTCTTAACAGGGAGGAGCTCCTCTATTTCACTTCTCTTGTCAACAAATTCAATTCCGGCAAAGGCCGCACGAGAATAGTCTGGAGCTGTCCGCACTATCTCGGCGATATGGTCAATCACAGGCGTTTCTTCTGCTTTTCCGGAATTTACGGCGCGAGCATTCTCAACAACGGCGATATCTACGTCTGCTCAAACGTTCCGAAGCGCCCCGAATTCATTCAGGGCAATATTCTTAAGGACAGTTTCAGCGAAGTCTGGAAAAACGGATTCAAGTTTTTCAGAAACAGACCTCTGCCCGCCAAATGCAAAGACTGCGAATATAAAGACGACTGCAAGGGCGATTCGCTCCATACAATGGATTTCAATACCGATACCCCGCTTTTCTGTTACAGGGATATGATAGCGAAGCAGAAGTTTGAGGATTACAAAAAGTCGCTGTTTGAGCGCTTTCCCGACACGGAATTCTGCGAAATATCGGGTGACGATGAAAACGCTCCCGAGATAATCATCGAGCCCGAAGCGTATGAATTGATTTCAGCGTATTTTCATCCGGGCAAAAAGCATCCGCTGTCAATGTATGAGCAGCAGATGGCGCTTATCGGTTTTAAGATTGAAAACAACTTTGTCATCAGGTATGTGATACCCTGCGACGATAAGCTCCGCTCCGAAGATATGGCGATTTATACTCCTAAAATAAAAAAATATATTGACAAAGAACTGAAAATAATAAATAATAATTATTACGGAAGCTCAGACAGAACCGTCTGCGGCAGTGAACCCGACAATAAAAAGCCGATGAGATTTTTCGGCTACATTCACAGCCATCCGATTCAGGAGGAACTGCAATACAGCACCGGTGACGAATCATTCCACCGTATGATGATAAAAGCGCAGGGTGAATACATCGGTATTCTCATCAATCCTTCTCTGAATGTTATCGGCGCTTATTGCGGAAAAGATATAAAACAGGCGAGACTCATTATACCTAAGGGGGAATAATTTATGAGATTTCTCAGACCGGTTTTCGGGTTTTTCTCAAGGGTACGCTCGTGGTTCAGAGATTTATTCGGCAAGGACGATGACCCCGGCGTATGGGACATTGTCGATCACTACGGCTGTCCCAACAGCAAGAAAATTCAGAAGTTAAATGTCAGAAGAAAACAATACTATTTTCAGGGGGAATGATTTGTGAGTTATTTTTATACGATTCTGGGACTTTTGGAAAGTATTCTCTCATGGTTTATCGGACTGTTTGAAAAGCCGGTGACACCGACTCCGAGCGAGACCGAACCTGAAGAATATCCCTTAATGCATTACGGCTGTCCCAACAGCAAGAGAATTCAGAAGCTGAATGTCAAAAGAAAACTGTACGGTTTTCAGGAGGATTGAGTTATGAGTTATTTTTATTCGCTTCTGGGCTTTTTCGGAAATATTTTCTCATGGTTTATCGGCCTGTTTAAAAAGCCGGGGAAAGCCGCCACTCCGAGCGAACCGGGTGAAGAACTTGTCCCGGACGAACTTTTTATGGAATTGCACTACGGCTGTCCAAACAGCAAGAGAATCGAAAAACTGAATCTTAAAAGACAAAACTACAATTGAGGTAAGTTTTATGAGTTTTATTTCAAATATTTTTAACTTTTTTGCCGACCTTTTTTATTCATGTGAAAAGAGGTTTTTTGAGATCTTCAGCGACATGGAGTTACACTACGGTTGCCCCAACAGCAAGAGAATCGAAAAGCTGAATCTTAAAAGACAAAACTACAATTGAGGTGAATATTATGTTGAGTTTCTTTTCAGATATTTTCCACTCTTTTATCGTCCATTATTATACATGCAAGGATAAGATTATTAATATTTTTTTCCCCATAGAATTTCACTACGGCTGCCCCAACAGCAAGAGAATTCAGAAGCTGAATGTCAAAAGAACAAGTTATAAATAAAACTATCCCGCGGAGGCAGACAGCCTCCGCGATTTTTTTGAATTCGTTTCTTGTTTTTTCACATTTTTCCTGTATAATCAATATGTAAATTTAACGGAGAACATTACCGGTATGACAGATAAAAAAATCAGACTTTACGGCAATCCGGATTCGCTCAATCTTTTCATTCAGCCCGTTGACGCGCACGGCTCCGGCGTTGCCGGAACAGAAGCGGAGCAGGCCGCGGCAATCAGCGGCGGCGATGTCTTCTGCATTGCCGAAATCCGCATAGACGAATGGAATAAAGAACTGACCCCGTGGAAGGCGGAAGCCGTTTACGGCGCCGAAGATTTCGGAGACGGCGCGCGGGAAACTCTCGGTTATATACTTGATACGTTTATTCCCGCCTTTGAAAACGAATATCCCGCAAAGGACCGCAGGTATTTTCTCTGCGGATACTCGCTCGCGGGGCTGTTTTCGCTATGGGCGGCATATCAAACGGATATTTTTCACGGCGTCGCGGCGGTGTCGCCCTCCGTCTGGTATAAAGGCTGGATTAACTTCTCGGAGAATAACGAAATAAAGACGCATAACGTTTATCTGAGTCTCGGCGACAGGGAAGAAAAAACAAAAAATCCGGTTATGGCAGCTGTCGGAAACGCAATCCGCAGGCAGGAACGGCTTCTCACAGAAAGAG
>JAFWRV010000339.1 GCA_017519685.1 Clostridia bacterium | reverse complement strand
GCACAGCACCAAAGCAAGTTCTTTAATGTACCAGTTCATTAACGGTATTTCAAAAATCAGGATCGCAGGAGTTGAGGATCAGGCTCTCTATGAATATCTTCATCCTTATGTCAAGAGTATTGAGGAAGAGGACAGGAGTTCAAAGATAATCAGTTTCGGCAGTGCTCTGTCAATGATTATGAATACCGCTTATACAATTGTATTCTATATAATTGTAATAAAAAATAAACAATATATAAGTATAGGCTCGTTTATTGCGTTTACGTCAATGTTTGCCTCTTTTTCGGCGAATATTGTCAACCTGTCGGGTAATTTCGTGACTCTTTCCACGGTAAGACAAAAGTATAGGCAGCAGAAGCAGATATTCGCGACCGAACCCGAGCATACAAACGCAGGCGAACTGCCGGGAGATATTTCCGGAAATATTGAAGTCAATAACGTCACGTTCTCTTACTCCAAAGACGAGCCGCCGGTTCTCAGAAATTTCAGCCTTAATATCAGACAAGGCGAATATGTCGGTATCGTCGGACCGTCCGGCTGCGGTAAATCAACTCTTATGAAATTGCTGCTCGGCTTTGAAGAGCCGGACTCCGGAAAGATTTATTATGACAATAAAGATATTGAAAGTATTGACAAGCGCGAACTTCGCAAAAAAATGGGGGTTGTGCTTCAAAACGGGAAACTGATTTCCGGCAGTATTTACGATAATATTACCATTACCGCTCCCGACGCAAAGCGTGAGGACGTGGTCAACATTATTAAAGCAGTAGGACTTGAGTCGGATATTGAAGATATGCCTATGGGTCTTTATACAATGCTGAGTGAAGACTGTAATACAATATCCGGAGGTCAGCAGCAGAGAATTCTTATTGCCAGAGCGCTTGTTTCCAATCCTAAAATACTGTTGTTTGACGAAGCAACCAGCGCTCTTGACAATATAACACAGTCTCTGATAAGCGATACTCTTGACAAGACTTACGCTACCCGTGTGGTAATTGCGCACAGACTGTCCACGATAATAAAATGCGACAGAATAATTGTTATGGATAAAGGCAGAATTGTTGAGCAGGGTACTTATGATGAGCTTATGGAAATGAAAGGCTCGTTTTATCAACTTGCTTCAAGGCAGATATCCTGATTTTTTTGAAAAAAAGTGTAACACCCGTCTCAGTAATGTGTATACACAGTTGAAACCGCAGCAATGCTGCTTAAAAAATAGGAGGTAAACTATGGACAACAAAGAAAAACTCGACGCATTAATGAAGGACGAAGCATTCGTCAAAAAACTCGAAGCGTGCAAAACAGCCGCGGAAATTATCGCTCTTTATAAGGAGCAGGGCATTGAGGTAACAGAGGAAAATGCAAAAGCGGGACTTGCCGTTTTGCAGAAAGGCGATGAACTTGATGAGTCTGCTCTCGAGAATGTCAGCGGCGGCACACTTGGCGCGCTTGTAGGCATTGCGACTATCGCAACTGCTCATTCGGTTATTATCGGACTTAATGCTGTCTCGGACAAGCTTAATAATGCAGCCTGGGCAATTGATACAGCGGGTCATATAATCGCCGATGACGCGTTCCGCTCAAAAATCTGATTGAATTTACGGCAACTTCCGTGGGGGACGGAAATCCCCGTCCCCCGAAAGTTTATTTTGTCTCGGTGGTGGTTTTAATGAAAAAGGTATTCAATAAAAAAATAATGAAACTTATAGCAGAAAGTCAGGAGTTCGGAATTGACGATAAACTTACCGATGTTCTCAATTCCGACGGAGAGCTTTCTGAAGATGATCTGTTCCTTGTGTCGGCAGCTTCCGGCGCTGATAAGGACAGACTGAAAAAAATAATGGAAGCGGGCAAAACCTCTAAATAATACATAGAAGGAAAGAGCAACAGATGACAAAGCGTAAAATAAATAATAATATTCTTGAGATTTATGATGAAAAAAATACTCTGCTGTTGTCTGTCAGAGAGGAAACGGAAAACGATACATTGATATTTACACTTTCCGGAATAATACAGAATGATACTACCTATGAGCTTACAGATGAAGTGATGGCGGCGCTGTCAATTTGCAGGAATTCCGTTTGCAATAATCCGACCTGCGACAGAAAGGCATATCATAACTTCATTTTTGACTTGTCGGGTATTACATATATTTCAAATTCCGCGCTTCACGCGTTTTTGAATTTTCAGAATGTCATAGATGAACTGGATAACGCTCATATGGCGCTTATTAATCCTTCGGATGCGGTTCTTAATCAGATTAATGACACCGGTTACGATGAAATCCTCGATATCCGTATCGCGGAATAATTCAGGAAGGGAGACAGTGCTATGAACGGTTATGCAGCGGCGATTTACAGTCTGGCAGACAGCGAAAAAATCGGGTCTGTTTTAAACAGACTGTCCTTTGACGGGTTTATTACCCGGCCTTATACAGATGAAACGGAAAACGAAAATTCCGCTAAAAAAGAGAAAATAATCACGGACTGTGAAATGTGCGTAGTGTTCATTTCCGAAAGTTCGGTTAATTCACATATTATAAGAAACGGTTTGACGCAGACGGTATTTGCGGGCAAGCCGATTCTTTCATTTTTTATTGAAAGGACAGCTTTGTCCGTCGGAATGGAAATGCAGCTCTCGGTTACTAAAAAAATCAATTCATACGAAATGACCGAAGACGCATGTTATACCGAATTGAGTTCAGACAAAAATCTTCGGAAATGTCATACCGGCAAAGCGCCAGTATGCTGGCTTGAACGCAGCAGCACGGGGGAACATATTTCCCTTAATAAAGGTATGACAAACTTCGGAAGACTTGAATCCTTATGCGACTATGTTATAAGGGATAACGGCTATATCGGCAGACTTCACGCGAGCATTATGAATAAGCAGGGCGTCTGCTCCCTGATTGATCAGGGCTCCAAAAACAAAACTTACATTAACGGCAAAGCTGTTGAACCCAAGGATTCTGTTCGCCTTGCCGACGGTGATACAATTAATTTTGCCAACGAAAAATTCGTTTTTCATATTTCTACATTATAAGAGTTTACCGATAGGGG
>JAFWRV010000338.1 GCA_017519685.1 Clostridia bacterium | reverse complement strand
TTGAAGGTAAAATCACAGAGCTTGAGGAACAGAGAAAAGACCTTGACGCCCAGAAGCAGGAGCAGAAGGACAGCAAGGCTGAACAGCAGAGCAAGAAATCCTCTGTTTCCGCGAAGCAGCAGGAAGTTCAGGGCATGCTGAATGAACTCGACCAGGACAGCGCCGAATACAAAGCTATAATCAAGCGCCAGCGCGCGGAGAGAGAACAGCTCTCGGCCCAGATTGACGAATACATCAAGGCGCACGGCTCATCAGTCGGTGACACTCCCGATGCCGCCTATGAGAATGACGGCAATATGGCGTGGCCTGTCACATTCCGGAGTTACGTTTCCTGCGGATACGGCACTTATTCCGACGGCAGCCCGCACTGGGGTATGGATATATGCGCGGTCGGCGGCAACTCAAGAGGCAGGAATTTCAATGCTTCTCAGGGCGGTAAGGTTATCATAGCGGTCAATGACGGCAACTGGAACTACGGTTTCGGAAACTATTGCGTTATCGACCACGGCGACGGTAAACAGACGCTTTATGCCCATTCCGACAACATCAAAGTCTCAGTCGGTCAGGTAGTCAAAAAAGGCCAGGTTATCGGCATTATCGGAGCGACCGGTAACGTTACCGGACCTCACCTTCATTTTGAGGTCAGAGTCAAAAACGCCGACGGTTCCGTCAGCCGTGTCAATCCCGCCAACTATGTAACTAATACTACGGCATAATTATAATTAAACGCCGATTGCTGTATTAATCGGCGTTTTTTATATCCCGGAGGATGAATAAATGAATAAAAAGGTTTCCTTGGGAGTCTGCCTTTCGCTTGTTATTATTGCGATAGCCGCCACGTTTGCGGTTACGATGGTATTTTCCAAGCAGATGTATAACGGAATAATCAGCAACATTTCCACCCGCTCGCAGTCCTATGACGCCGCGGACGAGATAAGCGGATTCATTTCGTCTTATTATTACGGCAGTCTTGACGATTATAACAATAATCTCGGCGGCTCGGTCGCCCAGGGCTATGTCAACGGACTGAATGACCCTTACAGCTACTATATGAGCGCGTCGGAGTACGCCGATTATATTTATAAGAGAGATAACGGTGTCGCCGGTATCGGAATCGAAACGGCTTATGACGATGACACCAACAGTTTCCTTGTCGCCTATGTTTACGAGGGATCACCCGCGTATAACGAGGGAATGAAATCCGGAGACGTAATCACCGCCGTTGATGACGTGACGGTTACAAAGTCCAATTACGGCAAACTTGAATCAAAGTTTTACGGCACCAAACTCCAGACCGTCAAGGTTGAGTATATGCGTGATGACGTGACCAAGACCGCTCAGCTTATGCTCGGTTTTACCATCCCCTCTGTCACATATAAGACAAGCGACACAGTTGCCTATGTAAGAATAAGCAGGTTTTATAAAAACACCCCGAGCGAGCTTGATACGGCTCTTGCGATTATCAAAAACAGCGGCATAGAAAATGTTATATTCGATGTCAGAAACACGACCGCGGGAACAATTAAATTTGCCGCCCAGACAATAGATGTTATTGTCCCCAATATTTCATCGGGCAATATTGCCGCCGCCGTTGACAAGAGCGGAAACAAGGAAACATTCACGGCGCAGAACAGCTCATACAATTTCAGGTATGTTGTTCTTATCAACAGCAGAACATCCGGAGCCGCTGAGCTTTTTGCATGCGACCTGCGTGATATTTCACAGGCGCAGCTTGTCGGTACGGTTACGGCCGGAGTCGGAACAATGCAGAAGGATTTCGCCCTGTCGGACGGCAGCGCGGTAATGCTTACAACAGCGCTCGTTATCCCGAAAAACGGCGAATCGGCTGTTTACGATAAAGTCGGAGTCAGCCCGACGCTTGAGGTAACGCTTCTCGGAAACGACAGCAATATCCTGATTCTTTCGGAATCCGAGGATAATCAGCTTACCGCGGCTCTTTCGCTTGTCACCGAAGAGCAATAACTACGGGCGGTCGCATTTAAGCGAAAAACCAGACAAATATAAAATGTAAAGTCCCGCAGGTTTAAAGATGCTCCTGCGGGATTTTTATTAATGTCTTGTTGATTATATATCAGTCCTCAGCATCCGTATTTAAGCGAAAAACAGATATAACAAAAAACAGTTTCACGGTTTTATCTCATTCCGTGAAACTGTTATATTTTTTATTCTCCGAACGGAGTCATAAGCAGTGAGTAACTGAAGTTTTCGGGTTCGGGTGATGAATGGTTGAATCTGTAAATGCTCATCACGAGTCCGAGCGCGAGATAGACGCACAGTCCCGAGGAACCGCCGGCGCTTATGAACGGCAGAGTGATTCCGATACAGGGCAGCAGTTTAAGACACATTCCTATGTTCATCAGTACCTGTACGGCAATCATAAAAGCGGTGCCGTAGCAGATTACCGCGCCGGTAAGATTGTGGCTTTCTTTTCCTGTGTGTATAATTCTCAGTATGATGAACGCGAGAGCGGCGAGCAGTAAAAATCCGCCGATAAAACCGAGTTCCTCGCCGACAACCGAGAATACCATATCGCTCTCGTTGACCGGGATTCCCGCTGCGGATTGAGTGTATGTTCCTTTGAACAGTCCGTCGCCGAAAAATCCGCCTGAGCCGATAGCGTCAACCGCTCTCTGCTGCTGATAGATTCTTGTGTTATATACGCTCTGGCTCAGCGCCTGAGGATAGTATATCGCGAGAATTCTCTGACGGTGAAAGTTTGAGAGAAACTTTGTCCAGAGCAGCGGCGCCGCCGCAGCGAACGCTCCTCCCGCTATCGCGAAATAGCGTAAATGCAGACCTGCCGCAAACATCATTCCGATAAACATAAAGCCGAAGATTATAGCTGAACCGAGGTCGTCCGTAAGAATTATAAGACCGATCGGAATCAGGGCGTGAAATGTCAGCAGAGCGACATTCTTAATCTTGTTTATCTCGTTTCTCACCCTGTCAAGATGGGCGGAGAAGGTGACGAGAAATCCGACCTTTGCGAGCTCCGACGGCTGGAAAGTAACCTTGCGGTCACCTATCTGAAAAATGGTGAGCCAGCATCTGGCGTTTGGCCTGTCGGCAGGCGCCTCGCCCCATTTGAAAAGAGCGATAATCAGTAAAAGGCAGACAGCTCCTATCACCGGC
Source organism: Clostridia bacterium (assembly GCA_017519685.1). GTDB lineage: Bacteria > Bacillota > Clostridia > Oscillospirales > Acutalibacteraceae > CAG-177. Next base: position 496 of record JAFWRV010000338.1, on the reverse strand, counting down.
CACAGCCTGACTATTGAATTGTAATCGATAAAAGATATGATTAAGCAGAATACTATGCCTGCTGCCGAGGCGAGAATCATAACCAGACATTCCGTGTCCATAAACCTGCCCGCTTCAAGCGCGTCGTTTCTGGTGGCTGAATAAACCATCAGACAGCCGAATGCCGAGGTCACGATACAGGTCAGATACAGCAGGAAATCAGTACCTCTTATACCGTTTTTTATTCTGTTGCCCATTTGAGCTCCTTTTTGAAAGATTATTTAACACTCTTTACAAGCTCGATGTAACCTTTTGCGACGGATTCGCCCGCGTATTGTCCGCAGGAAACGACTTCTTCATTCTCGGTGAAAATCGAATGCCAGTTGTTGTATGTCAGCAGATAGCCGACCTGGTCATTTGTCAGACCGAAAACAAGCAGATATCTGTCGGGTGATAATTCGGCAAATGAAGGATATCCCCAGTCTGCTCCCTGCCATGAGGTATCCGCTTTTTCCGC
>JAFWRV010000337.1 GCA_017519685.1 Clostridia bacterium | reverse complement strand
TTTTATCGGTTGTGCTTTACTGCTTTTGTACAGCGCTCTCTTTCTTTTCCGCCGTTACAATGCTGGATTATATAAACGGCGGGAAATCAACGGAAAAGAACTATGTAATCGTGTTTCTCGCTTTAACCGCCTGCTTTATCGCGGCAGAGGTAATACTGACTCGTAAGCATATTACGTTGGGAATGATTCTGCAATTAATGCAGAGGGCTAAGGAAAACGCCGCGTTTATCAGGACCTTATTTGTTTGCGCGGCAGCCGCCGTTACCGCGGTTTCTTATTTTGTCAGCGTAAAAGCGGTCAGACGCAAAACCGGCAGACTGTGAGGTGAGTTTTATGAAAGGATTGCTTTATAAAGATTTCTTTCTCATGAAAGGCAAACTGATATTGATTGCTCTTGCCGCAGTCTTGCTTGTCATATTGGCTCTGCGTTTTGCCATGTCGGGTGTTTCACTTGAAGTTACCGCCGAAAACGCGGAAACAACCACGGGTGTGTTCAGATCGGGTATCGAAGCAGGCAACAATGCCATCAGCGTCAGTCTGCAAATTCTTGACACCGTGATAATAATCTTTATGATTATGACGGTTCCGTATCTGATAAGTCATTTATTCGTTCAGGATGAAAAAACCAACAACGGAAATTATATTTTAAGTCTGCCTGTGTCCAAAAAGCAGTATGTTGCTTCAAAGTATATTCTTTTGCTGATTATTCATTATATTATTTACAGCGTTTCTCTGATGATACTTATTATTGATATGAGCCGCGAAGGCTATTCATCGGCGCTTGCGGATACGGTACAGACATTGCTTTTGCCGATGATTCTTCTGTCTGTTATTATTGTGAGTCTAGAATTGCCCGTAATGATTTCACAGGGAGTTGAAAAAGCAAAGCAGAAGGGATCATATTTCCTGATCGCCGTTTTTATGGCCGCGATACCGGTCGTGCTTTTTGTCAATCCCGATTTAATCAACAAAGCAGACCCCATCGGCTTTGTCATCAGGCACCGGAGTGTGTTTATTTATGCGCAGCTCGCCGGTACGGTAATTACGGGCGCGGTCTGTTATTTCTCATACCGCTATTCTCTCAAGCACTGTGAAATAAGGGAGAGAGGAGTGTGGAAAGATGACTGAGCAAAAAAATAAAGACGGCTTGCGTCTTATGATTTTCATTTTTCTCGCTTTTTCCTTTGTTCACATTCCGTGTCTGCTTTTCACCTTCGGCAGGTTTGATTATATTGACGCGGAGGGTTCTTTGACAGGCATCGGAAATATGTTTGCGGCTCTGTTTATGCTTATGCCGGCTGTCGCAGCGCTCATCACAGGAAAAACTACGTGTGAGGGCATGAAGCTTACGGGAAAAGGCTCTCTGATGCTGGGGATTGATTTCAGCAATAAAAAATGGATTTTCTTTCTGATTGCGTGTCTTATGCCGTGGATAATAAATGAAATCGGTGCGGCAGCCGACATGATTATTTTTGACGGCTTTGACAGGCAGACAATTAACTCCGAAGGGTTTGCGCCTTATAAAGAGATAGTTCCGTTATTTCCCGCCCTCAGTATTTCATCGGCTGTTATCGGCTCTTTCGGCGGTCTCGGAGAGGAGCTTGGCTGGCGTACCTATATGATGCCGAAACTCGAAAAGAAAACCGGTATAATTCCTTCCGTAATAACAGGCGGAATTATATGGAGCGCCTGGCATTGGCCGCTTATTCATCACGGTCACTCTTTCGGCATTGATTATCCGGGATATCCCTGGGCGGGTCCGCTCGCGTTTACTGCTTTTTGCATTTTTGAAAACGCGTTTCTGACTTATCTGACAAAAAAGACCTGCTCCGTCTGGCCTGCCGCGTTTGCCCACG
>JAFWRV010000336.1 GCA_017519685.1 Clostridia bacterium | reverse complement strand
TATACCAGGGTTTTCCGAGAAGCTCGGGAGGATTGTAAACAAGGTTGGTCGTGAAAACCTTGTCGATAAGGCCGTCTTCATACGCCTTGTCAAAATCGTCGTATCCGTTGCAGAAAAGGCCGAATGAGGAATAGACGAATATTCTGTTCGCGCCTATCTGCTTGAGTTTTTCCGCGACCTCAATCATGGAGCCGCCGGATGAAATCATATCGTCGATAACGATAACGTCTTTACCGCCGATATTTTCGCCGAGGAACTCGTGGCGGAGTATCGGATTTGAGCCGTTGACAATTCTCGAATAGTCGCGCTGTTTATAGAAAGCGCCGAGCTCAAGACCGAGTGTTGAGGCGAGCCGGATGCATCGGCCCATACCGCCTTCGTCGGGGGATACTATCATAATGTGATCTTTATCCATATGAAGATCGTCAACATTTTTAAGGAACGCCTTGACAAACTGATATGAGGGCTGAATGCTTTCAAAACCCTTCTGGGGAATAGCATTCTGAACTCTCGGGTCATGGGCGTCGAAGGTGATGATATTGTCAACTCCGAGGCCGTAGCAGAGTTCACGGAGCATATCGGGGCAGTCGAGCGATTCCCTTGCGGTGCGTCTGTGCTGTCTGCCTTCATAGAGCATAGGCATAATAACGGTTATTCTCTTCGATTTACCGGATACGGCGCTGATTGCTCTTTTAAGGTCCGCGTAATGGTCGTCGGGACTCATACGGTGATCTGTGCCCAGCATTTTGTAAGTGGCGCCCCAGTTGAAAGGATCGCAGAGAATAAAAATGTCATAACCTCTGACGGATTCCTTGATGACGCATTTGCCTTCGCCGGTACCGAATCTGACAAACTCGGCGTCTATGGTATAGGAATCCTTGCGGTACCCTTCAAAGTGATCGTTGGGTCTGTCTTTTCTGGACCTTACCAGGTAGTAATTGATTTTGGCCGCCATTTCCTCGCAGCCTTTGCACGCGATTATTCCGAGCTTGCCTATGGGCTCGGTGTTGAATTGCGGATCTGCCATAAGTACCCTCCCTTGTGTCAGTGAGATTTACGTTGTACAATATCTCCGTATATATTATAGAATAATAATTCCGATTTGAAAAGACATAATTATAAAATAACAGGTAAAAAAAGAAGGGATATTCACGGTTAAAATTGTCTAATTTGACAGTCGCGCGCCGGAATACGGCGGATACGGTCAGACTGCATCAGATTAAAAGGATTAAAACGTCTTATATTATTTGTTATCGGAAATATGAACATCGAGCTGATTGTAAGGAATTTTGATGCCTCTTGCGTCAAATTCCTTTTTGACTTCTTCCTGCATATAATAGAAAACGGGCCAGTAATTGTTGCTTTTGCTCCATACCATACAGGCGAGATTTATGCTGCTTGAGGAGTGCTCGCTGACCCCGATCAGAGGAGCGGGATTTTCCGCGATAAGGTCGTTTCTTTTCGCAACGGCGAGGAGCGCTTCCCTTGCTTTTTCAATGTCCGTATCGTATGAAACCGAATATTTGAGGTCGATTCTGCGCATGTTTTCGGCGTTGTAATTTATGATGTTGCTTGTGGTGATTGTGGAGTTCGGTATTATAACCCGGCGGTTGTCGAGAGTTATCAGAGTCGTGTACATAATCTTGATTTCGCGTACCGTTCCGCTGACCGTGCCGATGTCTATGAAATCACCGCTGCGGAACGGTCTGTTCATCAGAATCTGAATCCCGCTCGCAAACTGGCTGACACTGCTCTGAAGACCGAGACCGGCGGTAACTCCGCCTGCCGCGATCGCGGCGATGAAAGAGTTGACATTCATACCGAGGGTCGAAAGAGCGGAAAGCACAAATATGAATTTGAGGAAAAAGACGGCTATGCTTCTTATAAAAGAGTGAACGGATGAATCGACACCCTTGTGTTTCAACGCTTTAACGAGAAGACTGCCGATAAAATCCGAGATGATGAAGCCGGCAATCAGGATAACCAGCGCCGCGATTATAATGGGCACTTTTGATATCACCAGCGCTTTAATTCCCTCAAAATCCCTCATCTGTATCATCTGAACAAAATCAATTTTTTCAATTACGCTCATAATGCGCCTCCGGAATCTGTTTTAAATTATTATACATCCTTACGTAAAAAATGGCAATGTATTATATAAAACATTTGTGTAAAATAAAAATAAATTTTGTGGAATTGTCTATTGAATTATTCTAGACTTTTATATATAATAAAAAAAATATGCATATCAAGGAGGTTCTTTATGGCATCCGAAATGATAAATTCGGTGATAGCGGCTGAAAAAAGCGGTGAAGATGCCTACGCGAAAACTCAGGCGAAAGCCGAAGAGATGAAAAAAGAAGCCGAGAAAAAAGCTTCCGAAACAGTTGCGTCATTAAAAGCGAAAGCAATTGAAAAAGCCGCTCTTAAAAAGAAGGACACCGAACGCAAGGCGGAGCTTCTCCGTGAAGAAGCGGCAAAAGAAGCGCGGGCCTCTGCCGAAGAGATTAAAAAAGCCGCGCTGGTCAGAAGCGGAATCGCGGTTTCGCGTCTGGTCAAGGAAATTACAGAATAATCAAATCTTTATTGAAATATCCGGAAAGGAGGTGTTTTCTTGGCGAAAGTTAAAATGAAGTTTATGGAAGTTGTCGCTCCCGTGGAAGAATCAAAGGAAGTGCTTGACTTTCTTCAGATGAAGGGCGTAATCGAGCTTAAAGAGATGGAAGAAACAGAAGGTATTTCCTCTCTTGAAAGCAGTTCGGTTGCGACGGTTATGGCAAAATACAAAGATACCGCCGCCACCGCTCTTGATATTCTTGATAAATACGCTCCTGAAAAGGCGGGCCTGCTTTCAAAGCTCAATAATCCTCCCGAGCTGACTAAAAAGGAATATGACGAGCGTTATGATGACGCGAACGAGATACTCGGTGTCTGCTATGACATAGTATCCGAGGAAAAGACGGTTTCGGAAAACAAGGCAACTGTCGCGAAATGCCGCGCGTCAATGGACGCGGTTGAGCCCTGGCTTTCTCTTGACGTTCCGATGCAGTATAAAGGAACACGGACAACAGACGCTTATATCGGTTATCTGCCCGGTGACTACACTGCCGACAGTCTTGCGATAGCGCTTGCTCCATATCTTGAGGGAGAGGATGAATTCGAGTGTGAAATCGTTTCACGCAAAGAGGACAGAACCTGTGTGTTCATTCTCTGTCTTAAAGAATGCAGCGAAAAGCTTTTCGCGGCGCTCAGGGCAATCGGATTTTCCTATCCGTCGGATCCCACAAAGCATGCTCCGCGCGTAAGATACGAAAGAATGCAGAAGCTTGCGGAAAAATGCGAAAAGGAATCAGAGGAAAGCATCAGGCGGATTAAAGAACTTGTTTCCGAAAGAGACGATATCAAATTCGTTTACGATGTGTTCACGCTGAAATCGGATAAATATTCCGAGCTTTCAAAAGTTTACGCGGGTGACAGTTTCATTTGCTTCAGCGGATATATACCCGCCGGGAAAACAGAAGCTCTTATCGGAGAGCTTGATGAAAAATTTACTGTCGCAGTAACGGTCAGAGACCCTGATGAAGATGACGATGTGCCGGTGCTGCTCAAAAACAAGCCGATAGTCGCGGCGGTTGAGCCGATAACCGAAATGTATGCCCTTCCGGGCAAAGACGATATCGATCCTAACCCTGTTATGGCGTTCTTCTATTACCTGTTATTCGGAATTATGCTTTCGGACGCGGGCTACGGACTGCTTATGGTAATCGGGTGCGGATTGGCCAAGTTCAAGTACAAGGTCAAAGGCAGACTCAAAAAGACCGTTGATATGTATTTCTACTGCGGAATAGCGACCGTTTTCTGGGGAGCGCTTTTCGGAAGCTGGTTCGGAGACGCGATACCGAGAATAGCGGACCAGTTTTTCGGGATAGCGAATATAGGGCAGGTCTGGAACGAACATCTCGGGTTTACTCTGTTCCGTGAAAACATTGCCCTGTGGTTTGAGCCGGTAAACAATCCGACAAAACTGCTTATGTTCTCCTTCCTTTTCGGAATTATCCACCTGTTCTTCGGAGTCGGCGCGAGTTTCGTCAAGATGTGGAAAAACAATAACAAGACGGGGGCAATATTTGACTGTCTTCCCCTCTATCTGCTGATAATCGGAATTGCACCGATGGGCGCGAACATTATCAAGGAGGGAACATTCTCACCCGCTGTTACTTCGGTAACCAAGTGGCTTGCCCTCGCGGGAGCGGTGATGATTATCCTTACGGCAGGCAGAAGTTCAAAGAACATCATCGGAAAACTCGGACTCGGCCTTTACGGAATGTACAATGTCGCGTCCGGCTGGCTCGGAGATATTCTTTCATATTCGCGTCTGCTCGCTCTCGGACTTTGTACCGGCGTTATAGCGACGGTTGTCAACACAATCGGCACAATACCGGAGCAGAAAGTTCCGAAACTCATAATGTTCATTTTCGTGTTTATTTTCGGACACGTGGTGAATATGGCGATAAACCTCATAGGCACTTATGTTCACACAAACAGACTTCAGTATGTTGAATTCTTTGCAAAATTCTACGAGGGCGGAGGCAGAAGCTTCACCCCGTTCAAAGCAAATACAAAATATTATAATATAACGGAGGAATAAAAAATGGAAAACATGACTTTTGGTGTAATGCTCGCAATTCTCGGCGGCGTTCTTGCCGCAGCAATGGGCGGAGCCGGTTCAGCTATCGGTGTCGGCCGTGTCGGCCGCGCAGCGGCAGGCGTAGTTACCGAGGACCCCTCAAAATTCGGTAAGGTACTTATTCTTCAGATTCTCCCCGGTACACAGGGACTTTACGGCTTCCTTGTTGCCTTCCTTCTTATGAACAACATCGGCCTTATGGGCAATCTTAAAGCTCTTTCAACCTCACAGGGACTTATGTATTTTGCGGCCTGCCTTCCTATGGCAATCGGCGGTTTCGTTTCCGCTATACATCAGGGTAACGCCGCTGTCGCGGGTGTTTCGATAGTTGCCAAGAGACCCGAAGAAAGCGGTAAGGCGATTATTTTCGCGGCAATGGTTGAAACATACGCCGTTATAGCGCTTCTTATCTCCATCCTTGCGATGATGAACATCACAAACCAGATTAAATGAGAGGAATGAATCTCAATGACAGGCCTTGAAAAAATAATCGGAAAAATCAATTCCGATTCCGAGCAGAGAAATTCCTCCCTGCTTGCCTCGGCTCAGAAACAGATTGAGCAGATCGAAGCCGGCGCAAAGGCAAAAGGCGATGAGATTGCTTCGGCGATAGAAAAGGAAGCCGCCGCTCAGGCGGAAAACATAATGACCGTTGCCAAGGCGGGTATCGCCCAGCAGAACAGGCAGACGGTGCTTGCCGCAAAAGTTGAAGCGGTGAATGAAACGCTTGATGAGCTTCTGAAAGCTCTTGTCACCCTTCCCGCGGAAGAATATTTCCCGGCAATAATAAAACTTGCCGCGAAAAATGCGATGGCGGGCAAATGCGTCGCCTCCCTGAGCGAAAGGGATATGAAACGCCTTCCCGCGGACTTTGAGGCGAAGCTGAAAGACGCTCTTTCAGCCGTCGGGGCGGAAATCACCCTTTCGGACAAGCCCGCCGATGTCAACAGCGGTATCTTCCTTGATTACGGAAATATCTGTATTGACTGCTCCTTTGAAGCAATCATCGAGGAAAACTCGGATGAGTACAAAGAAAAAATCAGCGAAATAATTTTTAAATAGGCGGTGACATCATGCTGCAAACCGATTACACCTATGCGGTTGCGAGGATAAGAGCAAACGAAACAAGTCTGCTTACAAAATCGGATATTGAACAGCTTGTTGCTGCCGACGGATATCCTGCCGCCGTCAGACTGCTGACAGACAGGGGATGGAAAGAGCCCGATGAAAACAGCGTTTATGACATCTGCGAAACGGAACTTGCCGGAGCGTGGAATCTCATAACCGAAAGTATTCCCGACCGCAATATTCTTGACGCGCTTGTGATAGGCAATGATTTCGCCAATCTCAAGGCGGCAATCAAAGCGGGATTTTATAAAGCGCAAGCGGAGAATTATATGACCTCTCCCTGCCTGTGCGATCCCGAAACAATTATTCAGGCGGTCAGGGAAGCGGATTTTTCTCTTCTTCCGGATTATCTCGCGGAGTGCGCCGACAAAGCTTATCACGCTTATACCGAGAAGCAGAGCGGCCAGCTTACGGAAATGATAATCGACAAAGCGTGCCTTTCCGCCAGACAGGAATACGCCGCAAAATCGGAGAGCCCTCTTCTGGGTAAAATCACCGATATTATCTGCGCGGTGTCCGACATAAAAACAGCAAGACGCTGTGTTACGACGGGCAAAACAAAGGAATTTGCTCTCGAAGCGCTCAGCGGATGCGGAAAAATCGACGGCGTCAGACTTGCCGACGCGGCATACGCAAATGAAAAACTTGCTCCCGTTATAGCAGAGGCGGGGCTTGATGAAATAGCGGAGTATGCCGATTCGGATTTTACGGCGCTTGAAATGAAATGCGACAATTTCATTACCGATATGATTAAAAGCAGCAAATACGAAGTCTTCGGGCCGGATCCCGTTATCGCGTATTATTACGCGAAGATTGCGGAAGTCAAGAATGTGAGAATCATCCTTTCCGCGAAGGCGTCCGGAGTACCGGTTGACATTATTTCACAGAGAGTGAGGGAGATATATGTATAAACTTGCGGCTGTCGGCGATAAGGACAGCATATACGGTTTTGCTTCACTCGGAGTTAGTATTTTCCCCGCGGAGGACGCGGCTCAGGGCACCAAAGTCCTGCGCAAGCTTGCCGAAGCGGATTACGGAGTAATTTATATTACGGAGCAGCTTGCCTCTATGATTCCCGATGAGGTGGAAAGATATGCTTCAAGGCCTCTGCCGGCAATCATTCCGATTCCCGGAGTAAGGGGCAACACTGGACTCGGACTTGACAGCGTAAGCAAATTCGTTGAAAAGGCCGTAGGCAGTGATATATTATCCTGACAGAAAGGTTTGATCCATTATGAGTACCGGTGTTATAACTAAAATTGCCGGCCCTCTCGTAGTTGCTTCGGGCATGAGAGACGCCAATATGTTTGACGTTGTCCGTGTCAGCGACTCGAGACTGATCGGCGAAATAATAGAAATGCACGGAGACAGAGCGTCAATCCAGGTTTATGAAGAAACCTCAGGAATCAAAACCGGCGAACCGGTTGAATCCACGGAAGAACCGCTCAGCGTTGAATTGGGTCCCGGCCTCATCGAAGGCATTTATGACGGAATTCAGCGTCCTCTGAATAAAATAGTAGAGATGGCGGGCAACAACCTCACCAGAGGTATCGAAGTACCCGCTCTTGACCGTGATAAGGTCTGGCATTTTGTTCCCTGCGTTCAGGACGGAGCGAATGTAACCGGCGGAGACGTGCTCGGCACTGTTCAGG